>CAIQJL010000229.1 GCA_903872185.1 uncultured Bacteroidota bacterium
AATTAGATTTTTTTTGTTTTAAATAAAAGTATAAAAACAAAATAATATTATATTCATTTGTATTAATTATCTTTAAAAAAAATATTAAAATGAAAATTTCAATTGCATCAGATCATGCGGGATTTGAATTAAAAGAGAAAGTTATTGAATGGCTTAATGAAAAAAAATATACTATTATAAATAATGGTTGCTTCAGTATAGAAAGTGTTGATTATCCTGATTATGCACATAAAGTTGCTATTGATGTAATTAATAATATTGCAGATTTTGGTTTTGTAATTTGTGGAAGTGGAAATGGTGTAAATATGGTAGTTAATAAATATGCTAAAATAAGATCTGCATTATGCTGGACCGCTGAAATAAGTAAATTATCACGTCTTCATAACAATGCAAATATCTGTGCAATACCAGCCAGATTTATTTCTAATGAAGAGGCTAAGAAGATAGTTGAAATGTTTTTAAACACAAATTTTGAAGGTGGTCGCCATCAGTTAAGAATAGATAAAATCCCTATAAATAAAGTGTAAATCTTTATATATTATTAAGAATTTTAATATTTGGTATAGCAAACTTAATAACTACCTTTGCAAATCTATATAAAATATAGATTAAAAGGAATTTTAAGTACTCCTTTAATTTTTTTAAAATGAATAACTGTAAAGAATCGCACACATTTCATATTCCTGTAATGGGAATAGGGTATTCTATTGATAGTCCGGTGCGTGTTGCAAAATATGGAATTAATTCTGTAATCTCATTAGTTGACGATGGCATACTTGAAAAAATGCGTCAGTTTTATAGTTTTAAATTAAATATTCCTTTTGAAGCTATTCCAGCAAACTCAGAAGATTATCGCGCAAGAAGAATTACAGCTTATCTTAATCTTATTGATGAATTAGTAAAACAATCTTTTGAAGAATTAAAAGATTCTATTGATAATAAAACAAAAGAACTTCAGAAATATTTTGAATTATTACCAGATTCTGATTGGTTAAAAGATAAATACGAATCGGTTGTTCAAAAACTTCAAGGTATAGATCTTAAAAAATGGTTACAGGCCAATTTAATTTCAGGTGCTATTGATGTAAATATTATGACTAAGCTTGATAAGGCAAATACTTATCAAAACAATCCATTACCAGTTGAATACAATGATGCACATGCTGCAATGCGTGGATTTGCTGTAAGTAATTTATCAAATTCATCAATGGTTTTATCTGCTGGATTAAACCCAAGATTATATAGCTACATTGAAAAATTTGAAGATTTTTATCCAAAAGATGATTCTGGTTTTTTAAAAAAGAAAATCACTTTAAAGGTTAGCGATTTTCGATCAGCGTTAATTCAAGGAAAATTTTTAGCTAAAAAAGGAATTTGGGTTTCTGAATATAGAATTGAATCGGGATTAAATTGTGGTGGTCATGCATTTGTTTCACAAGGCAGTCTTATTGGTCCTGTTTTAGATGAATTTAGACTTAAACGCGATTCTCTTGTTCAAGAAGTTCACGCAGTTCTTGCTCAATCTTTAAAAGAAAAAAATAGATTTGTTCCGCAAGGTCCGCTTAAAATTAAAGTTACTGCTCAAGGTGGTGTGGGAACATCAACGGAACATAATTTTTTATTAAAATATTACAATTTAGACTCAGTAGGTTGGGGCACACCGTTTTTACTTGTTCCTGAAGTTTCTAATGTTGATGAAGAAACATTAAAATTATTACAAGATGCAAGAGAAGATGATGTGTATTTAAGCGATATTTCTCCTTATGGGGTCCCATTCAACAACTTAAAAAACAATACGAAAGATATTCAAAAAGAAAAACGTATTGCAGAGGGTAAGCCAGGAAGTAGTTGTTTTAAAAAATATGGTTCATTTAATTTTGAGTTTCCAGGAAATCCTGTTTGTACAGGCTCTAGGGAGTATCAGAAAAAGAAGCTTGCTGAGTTAAATGAAAAAACACTTGATAAAGTAACTTACGAAAAAGAATATAGAAAAATTGTTGATAAAGCATGTATTTGTGTTGGTTTAGGTACGGCTGCTTTAATAAAAAATGGTATTTCAATGTCAACCGAGGATGAAGGTGTTTCAGTTTGTCCTGGACCAAACATTGCTTATTTTTCAAAAATAGTTTCTTTAAAAGAAATGGTTGACCATATTTATGGTAGAAATAATATAATGGTTAGAACAGATCGCCCACATGTATTTATTAACGAGTTAACTATAAATGTTAATTATCTCGAAACCAAAATAGCAGATAATACAATTCCAACAGATAAATCAAATGAGCTTATTCTTGGTTTTAAAAACTATTTTTTAGATGGAATTAAGTATTATGAGAATCTTTTTCAAAATAATACTGTTGATTCTGAATCTGTAAAACAAAGTTCTTTAAAACATTTAGAAGAACTTAAAACCAGATTGAATAACCTATAAATCAAGAACCCAGATTAGGTTTACTTATTATTTCTCTTGTTTAAATAACAGCATTTTCACTTTTTACAAAAGATTAAGTGATTTCTTTTGCTAAAAAATAATAATTTTGCATAAACTTAGTTTATAGTAAACTTGTTTTATAATTTTGAGATCGCGCAAATTAACATATCTTTTTATCTTACTTATTTTTGTATCACTTTCGTGTTCAAAAACTAAAAACACAATTATTTCACGATCTTATCACAATCTTACTGCTCATTATAACGCATATTTTAATGGAAGAGAAGCATATAAACAAGGAGTTAAAAAAGTTGATAATACTATAAAGGATAACTTTTCAATTTTTATTCCTGTATATCCTATTAGCAATGAGACGGCGGCTAAATCTGCTTCTAGTGAAATGGAGACAGCTTTAAATAAATCTGCTAAAGTCATTAAATTACACTCAATCACAGCCCGGCCCAAACGCAAAAGCGGAGCGTTATCAAAAAAGAGAAAAGAATTTTATAATAAAACAGAGTATTGTAATTGGGTTGATGACAGTTGGATGCTTACCGGAAAAAGTAAATTTGTTAACCATGATTTATATGGCGCAGAAGAGGCTTTTGAATATATTATAAAAGCATTCTCAAACGAAGAAATTAAATATGACGCAAGTATTTGGCTTGCAAAAACATATAATGAAATGGGAAAGTTTAGCGATTCTCGTAACATACTAGATAGAATAGATGGCGAAAAAGAATTTCCCAAGAGATTAGTGAAGGAATTAACATTAACATATGCCGATTTATATTTAAAACAAAAAAAATATGAAGATGCTATTCCAAAATTAAAAACCGCAATTACTTTATCTCATAAAAAGAAAGAAAAGGCACGGTATTATTATATTTTAGCACAACTATATCAGCATTTTCAACAATATGCAAATGCATCAGATGCATATACCACAGTTACAAAAATGAACCCTCCGTACGAAATGATATTTAATGCTCAGATAAATCGTGCAACTTGTTTTGACTTTGGTTCGGGAAATGCTGATCAAATAAGAAAGCAGCTTTTAAAAATGCTAAAAGATGATAAAAACATTGATTTTCAGGATCAGATTTATTATGCAGTTGCAAAACTTTATCAAAAAGAAAATAAAACAGAAATAGCGCTAGATAATTTCAAATTATCGGCAAAAACAAGTGTTAGTAATTCAATGCAAAAAGCTCTGTCGTTTTTGGCTATAGCAGATATTTATTTTGAAAAACAAAAATATATAATTTCTCAGGCATATTACGATTCTACAATGTCATTTATTGACACTAAATACTCTGATTATGATGCTGTTGATGCTAAATCAAAAAATCTTTCAGAATTAGTTAAAAGTTTATTGATTATTCAGAATGAAGATAGTTTGCAACGTATTGCCGCTTTAAGTGAAAAAGATAGAAATAATGTAATTGATGCTCGTATTCAGGAAGTGGTTAAAGAAGAAGAGAGAAAAAAGCAAGAAGAACAGCAACAACAGGTAAATTCTATGTTGTTTCAACAAAATCAGCAGAATCAAAACATGGGATCAAATGTTGGGGGCAAATGGTATTTTTATAATCCAGCAACTTTAAGTTTTGGTGTTTCGGAATTTAAGAAAAAATGGGGAAGTCGAAAATTAGAAGACGATTGGAGGCGTAAAAATAAAGCCGTTAAAGTTGTGGCAGAAATCGACGAAAACGGAGACGCGGTTGATTCTTTAGTTAAGCCAGCTATTACCGACAATAAAAAACGAGAATTTTATTTACAGAATTTACCATTGAGCGATTCTTTGTTAAAAGTATCAAATCAGAAAGTTGAAGAAGCTTTTTTTAATTCTGGCGAAGCATATATGAACAGATTAAAGAATTATCCTTTAGCAATTATTCAGTTCGAGACTTTAATAAGTCGTTTTCCTAAAACAGAATATAAGTTGGTTTCATATTATGATTTATATAAAATGAACCTGGAGGCTAATAATACCGAAAAAGCAAATAAATATAAAAACCTTATTTTACAGGAATTTCCAGAAAGTAATTTTGCCCAAATGCTGTCAAATCCCAATTATTTAAAAGAGCTTTCAGAAAGAAAAGACAAAATAAATATGCTTTATGATGAAGCTTATCAGGAATTTACAAATCATAATTATTTCAAAGTATTTGGATATTGTAAGGTTGCCGACTCGCTTTATACTAATAATCACATAAAAGTAAAATTTGAACTTCTGAAAGCTTTATCTACCGGGGGAACAGGTAATGTAGAAGGTTTTAAAACTTCTTTAACTGATATTATTACTCGCTACCCCGGAACAGAGGAAAAAACAGCAGCAGAAGGTATTTTAGCATATGTATCAAAAGGTGATTATACATATTTAGCTAATCAAGCAACAAATAACACAAATGTAGTTGCAACAAATAACAATAATGTAACAACAAATAATACAACAGCTAACAATACACAGACTCAAAACAATACCGTAGAAGTAAATCCTGTTACTCAAACCGATGTGGATGATGGGCTATATAAACTCGACGAAGCAGATAAGCAGTATTTTGTTATATTATTAGATAAAAATGCAGATATTTATCATTTAAAGTATAATCTTTTTGGGTATAACATTGATTATTTCAGTATGTTTAATTTTGAAATATCAACAGGAACATGGAATGATAGATATCAGTTGATAAAAGTACAACCATTCAATTCTAAAAAAGAAGCGGTAAAATATTATAAATCTGCAAATAAACATAAGGACGTTGTGTTTAAAGATATCGATGAACGTCAGTACAAATTTTTTGTAATATCAGAAAAGAATATAGAAGTTCTTCAGGCAGATAAAGACTTTGATAGATACCAGAAGTTTTTTGCCAAAAAGTATCTCGAAAAAGGCAAATGACAGAACCAATAATAAAAGCTAAGCTATTGTGGACCGACGATGAAATTGATTTACTTCGTCCGTACGTAATTTTTCTCGAAGAAAAAGGTTATTCGGTGGATATATCATACAATGGCGATGATGCTATTGCAATGGTTAAAACCAATAATTATGATTTAATATTACTTGATGAAAACATGCCAGGGTTAAGTGGTATTCAGGTTTTAGACGAGATAAAAAAGATAAATCCTTTGGTGCCTGTTATTATGGTAACAAAGAGCGAAGAAGAGAATATTATGGAGCAGGCTATAGGGTCCAAAATAGCCGATTATCTAATAAAACCAGTAAACCCAAATCAGGTATTACTTGCAATTAAAAAGAATCTTGATAACAAAAGACTGATTTCCGACAAAACAACTCATTCTTTTCAGGTTCAATTTAGTAAACTTTCGCAAGAAATATCATTTGCAAATAATTTTGAGAGCTGGAAACAAGTTTATAAGAATTTAATTTATTGGGAAATAGAGCTCGATAAGAATAATGATCATACAATGGATGAGATTTTGCAAATGCAAAAATCTGAAGCAAATGCAGCATTTTCAAAATTTATAAAAAATAATTATGTAAGGTGGTTCGATCAGAAAACACAAGATAAGCCACTTATGTCGCCAGGAGTTTTTAAACAAAAAGTTTATCCTTTGTTAGAAAAAGGCAAACAGGTTTTTGTAGTACTGGTTGATAATCTTCGTTTAGATCACTGGAAAATAATTGAAGAAAAATTACACGATATTTTTACTGTAATTGATGATGATATTTATTGTTCAATTTTACCCACCAGCACACAATATTCTCGTAATGCAATGTTTGCGGGATTAATGCCTTCAGAAATTGATAAACATTTTCCTGATATCTGGCTAAATGATGAAGAAGAAGGTGGTAAAAATATGCACGAAGAAGAGTTGCTAAATAAGCAGCATTCTAGAATGGGGAGAACGGATCCTATTTATTATAATAAAATACTTAACAACAGTCAGGGAAAACATTTAGTTGATACTTTTTCTGATATTCTGAAATTTAAATTAGGGGTTGTTGTATTTAATTTTGTTGATATTCTTTCGCATGCAAGAACAGAATTAAATATGATACGTGAACTAGCCGAAGACGAAGCAGCGTATCGTTCTCTTGCAGTATCTTGGTTTGAACATAGTCCCTTGTTTGAATTTTTAAAATTACTTGCCCAGCATGATATTACTGTAGTTTTAACAACAGATCATGGTGCAATTAGGGTTGATAAATCAGTAAAAGTTGTTGGCGATCGTCAAACAACAACAAATCTTAGATACAAACAAGGAAAAAATCTTAGTTACCCTGCTCGCGAGGTATTTGAGATAACAGATCCCGCAAAAGTATATTTACCAAAATCAACACTAAGTTCAACTTACATATTTGCTTGTAATAACGATTTTTTAGCTTATCCAAATAATTTTAATTACTATGTAAAGTATTATAAAAACACTTTTCAACATGGTGGAGTAAGCTTGGAAGAGATGTTAATACCAGCCGTAACATTAAGTCCTAAAAAATGATTTCGTTTCAGTTAAATTCATTGTCGCAATTAACACAGGCGGCCGAGTGGGTTTTAAAAAACACTGGAAAAAATAAAATCATTGCATTTTATGGTGAAATGGGTGCCGGAAAAACTACATTAATAAAAGAAATTTGTGTGTTGTTGGGTTGTAATTCGCATGTTACAAGTCCAACTTTTGCAATAATAAATGAATATTTAACTACAAAAAATGAATCGATTTTTCATTTCGATTTTTACCGTTTAAATAAAATTAATGAAATAATTGATATTGGTTTTGAAGAATATATTGATGGAAAAAATTATTGTTTAATCGAATGGCCAGAACTTTCAGAACCATTATTACCAATCGAAACGCAAAAAATCAAAATAAATATTGACGAAAATCAGAAACGTACATTAACTTTGTACGTATAACGAGCGGGAATTTAATTATCTGATTTAATATTATTTAATTTATGGCAACTTCAAAATCTGGTGCTAAGGGAATTTCGTTGGCTGGGGCTAAATTAATGCCGATGGAAGAAATGCTTGCAGTGAAATCTCCACAAAAAAAACTTACGATTGGAATACCACTTGAAGAAGAAAGGAATGAAAATAGAGTTGCCCTAACCCCAATTACCGTAGAGTTATTAATAAATAATGGTCACGAGGTTATAATTCAATCAAATGCAGGAAAAGCTGCGAATTTTTTAGATAATCACTATAGCGAATCTGGTGCACAAATAGTAAATACTAAAGAAGAAGTATTTAGGTCAGATATTTTATTAAAAGTTGCACCTTTAACCGATTCAGAAATAGGACTTACAAAAGGCCACCAATTAGTTATTTCATCATTAAATATTGCAACTCAAAATGCTGAATATCTTCATCGTTTAATGAGAAAAAAATTAACATGCCTTGGCTTTGAATATTTAAAAGATGAAAATGATTGTTATCCGGTTGTAAGATCAATGAGCGAAATAGCTGGAAGTACTTCAATTTTAACAGCTGCCGAACATTTAAGTAATGTTCACGGTGGAAAAGGAGAAATGTTGGGCGGTATTACCGGTGTAAATCCTTCTGAAGTTGTAATACTTGGTGCTGGAACAGCAGGTGAGTTTGCAGCCAGAACAGCAATTGGTTTAGGTGCAATGGTAAAAATATTTGATGCTTCGGCATGGAAATTAAAACGATTACAGAATAATTTAGGTAGACATATTTACACTTCTGTTTTACACCCACTTGTGTTGGCAAATGCCTTAAAATCTGCAGATGTGCTTGTTGGTGCTATACGTTTAACCGAAAAAGGTTCAAGTTATTTTGTGACGGAGGAAATGATTAAAACCATGAAAAAGGGAAGTGTTGTTATTGATATTAGTATTGATCAAGGTGGGTGTATTGAAACTTCAAGATTAACAACACATAGTAATCCGGTATTTTTAAAACATGGTGTTGTTCATTATTGTGTTCCTAATATTGCATCTAGGGTTGCGCGTACTGCCTCTTATGCTTTGAGTAATATATTTGCTCCACTTATTTTGGAAATGGGCAAGGCTGGAAGTATAAGCCGTTTTGCAAAAGAAAATATTGGCTTTAGACATGGTATTTATATTTTTAATGGAACTCTTACTAATCGTTATATTGGAAATCTGTTTTCGTTGCCAACACAAGATATTAATTTGTTGATGGGAGCGTTTTAAGATTGCGGCTCAATTCGCCGTGGCGAATGCAATGACTTAAAAACTAAATCTAGCACGTCATGGCGGCATGACCTGCCATCTAATCAGAAGGAAATAACAGTTTGTGTAAAACAAAAAAGTCAGGTCGAAAGACCTGACTTCATTTTTTATTTCAACTTCAAAAACTATTCAGCTTTTTTGTAAACGATAGAAACTAAAGTTTTATCATCGCCACCCATGTTAATGGTTAAACCATATGGGCGATTTGGTTTAATATTAATTTGAGCATCACCAGCTTTTCCTGTTAATTGTTCTAATATTGTTACAGCCTGATGAACTCCTGTTGCGCCAGTTGGATGTCCCCAGCCAATTAAACCACCAGTAGTATTAAATGGAACTTCGCCAGTACGTGAAGTATTTCCGGCTAAAACAAAATCAATTCCTTTGCCATGTTCTGCAAAACCAATTGCTTCTGTAGCCATAATTCCTGCAATAGTGAAACAATCGTGACATTCAACTGTACCAATTTGTTCCTTTGTAATATTTGCCATTTCCAAAGCTTTTTTAACAGCAGCAGCTGTTGTATCAAGTTTTGTATGGTCTGCAGGTGGTTTAGTAATGTCGTTTTCAGTTTGTCCAAAACCAATTACTTCAATAGCGTCTTTTTTATCAATGCCACAACGTTTTAAACCTTCTTCTGAAACAATTGCTAAAGCGGAAGCGCCATCAGATACTTTTGAGCAATCAAAAACATTTAAATTATCAACAAAAGAACGACCGTTTGGTTCCATCATTCCTAAAGCTTCTAAATCTTTTGAAGTGTTGTGAAACTCTTGAGCTGTTGAGCAAAGTCTAGCATTTTCCATGGCATTAACAAACCATTTAGCCATTGCTTTTCTTGTTTTTTCTTTGCCAAATTTTTCATAATAATGTCCGGCGCGATCGCTAAATTTTCCCGGGAAGAAATATGCGTGGCCGTCTTTTCTTTCTTTGCTCCAACCAGCAGCAGCTAAAATATCTGCACCATAAATTGCTTTTACAGTATTTTGAACTTCAATTCCAACAACGAGCACAACTTCTGCTGTTTCGGCAAGTACTGATTTGATTCCGTTCATTAATGCAAGTGCACCGGTTCCGCAAGCACCTTCTACTCTTGTGCATGGTTTGTATTTTAATCCTTCGTCAACGAACGGAAAAAATCCAGCCATGTTGGCCTGTCTGTTGAATCTTGCAGCAATAAAATTACCAACTACACATTCGTCAACATTAGCAGCTCCACCAATTTGTTTTAGTACTGCTTGTCCAGCTTCTTTCATATATTCTTCCAAGCCTGGACGTTCTTTTTTAGGATTGAATTCTTTTCTGCCAGTACCCATTGAAATGGTATTATAACCAGCAACCATATATATTTTCTTTCTTAATTTCATGATTCTATTTTTTTAAGGTTATTTTTTTTTTTGCCACAAAAGCACTAAAGCTCGAAAATTTCACAAAAGGTTTATTATTAATTTATATAACGATGAATTCCCATATTTTTAACATTAAAGTTAATCAAATAGCCAAGTCTTTTATCTGTTAATTTTAAATGACTTAGAACTTGAGCTTCCCAAACAGGATTCATTTCATCAACTGCTTTAAGTTCACAAATTATTGAATTATCTACTAAAACATCTAATCGTAAACCTTCTTCAAATTTAATTCCGTCATAAACTATAGGAATATCAACTTGACGAAGAAATGAAATGTTTCTTTTCTTTAATTCATGACAAAAACAAACTTCATAAACTTTTTCTAACAAACCGGGACCTAAAGTTTTGTGAACAGTAAAAGCACTGTCAACAATCTTTTTTCCAAGATCTTCGAGTTGTTCTGTTAGAGGAAGATAATCCATTTTGTGAGCTTTTGTGTTTTTTGAGATTTAGTGGCTATTTTTTTAGTTTAAATAATCGTTAATTGGACCATAAGCATGAAAAAATCCTGTTAATAGCACAGTATTTACATCTTTTTCGTTAAAAGCAACTTTATCACTTACTAATTTTTGTCCAATTGCTTTTGAACGAATAGCATATAGAGTAGCCATTTTTGCTCCTAATGTGTCCATTGTTTTTAATTCAGCAAAATACTGTTTAAAAATTTCTTCTTTTGCAGGATTTCCAACAACAGCTTTCCAAGGTTTAATGGTAGTTGGTAATGCTCCTAATTTAGCATCACATTTTGCTGCAAAACTTTCAATAGCTATATATTGTTTTGTTTCTGGATCATATATTCCTGTAACTTTTCCTTTTTCATATTTTAGGAAACCGTCTTTTTGTGAACCATCTGAATTTTGGCCACCTTTTACACCCATTTCCATAAATTTATCTAATAAAGGACTATGAATATCTTCATCTGTAACATGAGGTTTCATAACTTTCATTATGTATTGGCAAACATCAATTCCAACATAATCTATAAGTTGAAAAATTCCCATTGGACGAATTAAGTAATCCTGAGTTATTTTATTTATGGAATAAATAGATTCAATTAAAGGCATTTGTGCAGAAAGTTTAACGGCTTCATTCATTCCATAAAGTGCATCGCGCATAAAATGTCCGTTACCAATAAAACCTGCAAAATCGTTTGAAGGAACTTCAATTTTGCGAAGGTTTTTAATTAGCTGAGTTGCAAATTCTGGTAATTCAGCAACAGTTTTTTCTGATTTTATTACTTCAACTAATTTCTGTACTGCAGGAGGGTTGTAAAAATGTACTCCAAGAACTCTTCCTTCGAGTTTTGCTTCTTTATCAAGATATCCAATTGGAATAGATGAAGTATTAGTTAGGAACCAAGGTTTAACTTTAGAGTTTTGATTTATTTGTGAAAACATTTTGATTTTAAGATCTGGATTTTCACTAGCAGCTTCAAAAATAATATTAGATTCGTAAGCGGATTCTAAGGTAGTTACCGGACGAATGATATTCATTACGTCTTTTACATATTGTTCTATTATTTCAAGATTGTCGATTAAATCTTTTCTATCAGCATAAACTTTACGTAAGGCAATAGTTTTCTTTTCGGCAGCCTTAAAAACCTGTGCTTGTATGTATTTCATGAGGCCACCTAATGCTTTTTGATTGATATCAACAGCATACAAAATAAAAAGTTTGTCTTTGTTTTCAGGTTTAAGGCTCATGTCTGCCATCTCTATGGCTGTAAGTAAAAGGATTCCGCTACCCATTTTGCCGGCAGCTCCTAATACGCTTACATTTTGAAATTTCTCAACATAATTCATATTCATTTGGTTTAATTAATAATTATTTACTCTAAATAAATTCCAATTTTCAAAAGTCAAATAACAAATAAATTTCAATTTTCAATAATCAAAAACACAAATAAAAATTATTGTGATTTAACAATTATTGACGAGAGAATTTTTTTTAACTCTTCAGATTCTTTAAATATTTTATGTCCTTCTTTAGCAGTAACTTCATCGTTGGTTTCAATAATTAATCTCAACCAAAATGAAGATTCCTTGGCTTCTTTTCTTGAAATTTTAATTCTCATTAAAAAATCTTTTTTGCCTAGATTTTCGTTTGCTTCAATATAATTAGCTCCTACAGAACCAGAAGACCTGACTAATTGTAATGAATACTCATTATTTGAAATATTTCTAGGAATATTTTTAATAAACAAAGCAACACTTTTTGCAAACTGAAAAGTTCTTTCTTCCAAATCGTAAGGCTTTGTTATTAAATCGGTAGTCATTATTGTTGTTTGTCCTTTGTAGTTTGTTTTTTGATGTTTGTAATTTGTTATTTTACCAGTTAGGTTTTCTTTTTTCTAAAAAAGCATTCATTCCTTCTCCTGATTCGCCATTTCCAAAAAGATTTCCAAATTCTTTAGCTTCAAGTTCGCTGGCTTGATTGAAGTCTTTCATCATTCCATTTATTGTAACTTGTTTCACCATTTTAATGGCGATTTTTCCTTTTGATGCAATTTTATTTGCTAGGGCTATAGCTTCTTCAATAAGCTTGTCTGGTTCTACCACTTTTTGTACTAAACCAATTCTATATGCTTCTTCTGCATTAATTATATCTGCTGTCATTAATAAATTAAGTGCATTAGATAATCCAACAAGCCTTGGTAACCGTTGAGTACCAGCATATCCTGGAATTAATCCAAGATTTACTTCTGGTTGACCAAATTTAGCAAATGTACTTGCAATACGAATATCGCAACCCATTGCAAGTTCACATCCACCACCTAAAGCAAAGCCATTAACAGCAGCAATTACAGGGATTTCCATAGTTCCAAAACGGTAAAATACATCTTGACCAATTTTTGAAAAAGCAGATCCTTGTTCACTATTCATATTTGACATTTCAGAAATATCGGCACCTGCAACAAAAGCTTTGCCTTCGCCAGTTATTATCATTGCCCTAATTTCTTTTTGATTTGAAATTTGAGTTAGCATTTTATTCATTTCTTTAAAGAAATCTGAATTTAATGCATTCATAGCTTGAGGGCGACTTATGGTTACCAAAGCTATATTGTCTTTTACTTCAAGTTTTAAGATATTATACTCCATGTTTTAAAGCGGTATTTATTTTGGGAGTTAAATATAGAAATAATGTTGAAACATTTCAGAGCTTTAATCATTTTTCTTATTTTTTCTTGTTTTTCTTCTTATTAAATCCCTAATAAATATAAGTATTTAATGAATTTTATGTTACTTAACATTTGGAAAAATTTATAGAGTTTTTATAATAAAGGCTAAAGTGAATCTTTTAGTCAAAACAAATTATTTCTCTTTCGTTTAATGATTATATATTTGATTAAAATTTAAAATCAAATTTCTTTTAAAGTGAAGATTTTAATAGCCGACACACAACAAGTTATTATAGAGGGAGTGAAGTTTTTTTTAGGTCAGTTCAATAACATTGAAAGTATTGAAGAAGCCGATGATAGAAATATCTTATTTAATAAATTAGAATTTACTAAACCAGATATTTTAATTATTGATTTTGAATCAATATTAGGTATAGCAATAAGCGAAATTGGTTTATTAGAAAAGATTTCACCAGATACAAGTTTATTTATTTTTTCAAATAAAACAGATGAAGATGAGATACTTAGTTCACTAGAATTTCACTCTGTAAAAGCCTATCATTTAAAAAATTGCAAGAAAGTAGATTTTATAAGAGCAATTACTGTAATATCAAATAATGGTAAATCTTTTTGTGAATATGTTATAGAATGCTTACATAATAGCCTAATAAACAAGAGAATAAAAAATAATTTAACAATTAATATTAAAGAGTTAACAAAGCGTGAAACGGAGATTGTTAAACTTGTTGCCGAAGGAAAAACAGCAAAAGTAATAGCCGAAAAAATGTTTATAAGTATTCATACTGTAAATACTTACAGAAAAAATATTTTAAAAAAACTTGGTGTAAAAAATGCATCAGAGTTAGTAATGTACGCAATAAAATCTAATATAATTGATTCAACAGAATATTATATATAGTCATACTGAGGCACTCGAAGTATGACATTGTCACTCTTCGAGTCCTTCGACAAGCTCGGGACAAGCCCTCAGAGTGACATAAGTTAATCGGTTAAATTATAAAGCAAAGTTGTTAAATAACGCTCACCTGTATCGGGTAAAATAACAACAATATTTTTTCCTTTATTTTCAGGATGTTTAGCCAGTTGTGTTGCAGCAAAAACTGCAGCACCTGCAGATATTCCAACAATTAAACCTTCGGTTCTGGCAAGACTACGACCAACTTCAAAAGCTTCTTCGTTTTTAACCTGAATAATTTCGTCAATTACTTTGGTGTTTAAAATTTCTGGAATAAACCCAGCACCAATGCCTTGAATTTTATGTGGTCCTGGTTTTCCGCCCGATAAAACAGGAGAATCTGTTGGTTCAACAGCTACAATTTTAATGTTTGGATTTCTTTTTTTAAGAATTTCTCCAACTCCGGTTATTGTACCTCCAGTTCCAACACCAGCAACAAAAAAATCTACTTTGCCGTCTGTGTCTTTCCAGATTTCTTCAGCGGTTGTTTTACGATGAATCTCAGGATTTGCAAGATTTTTAAATTGCTGAGGCACATAAGAATTTTTAATAGTTGAAGCCAATTCATCTGCCTTTTTTATTGCGCCATTCATTCCTTCAGCTCCGGGAGTTAAAACGAGTTCTGCTCCTAATGCTTTAAGTAAATTTCTTCGTTCCATGCTCATGGTATCTGGCATTGTTAAAATTAATCTATAGCCTTTTGCTGCCGAAATAAATGCAAGTGCGACACCGGTATTTCCACTTGTTGGCTCAATAATTACAGTCTCTTTTGTTATTAGTCCTTTTTCTTCGGCATCTTTTATCATTGAAAAACCAATGCGGTCTTTTATGCTTCCTCCAGGGTTAAAATATTCAAGCTTTGCTATAATAGTAGCTTGTAAGTTATTTAATGTATTATAGTTTGAAAGTTCTAATAAAGGAGTGTTTCCAATTAGTTCTGTTAAGTTTTTTGCAATTTTTGTCATAGTTGTGTTTTTTCTTGCAAAGTAGAGAACAAATAATGCAAATGTAAATACCTATTTATAGGAGTATTTAAATCCTATTATTAGTAAAGAAGAAAAAATTAAAAGTTTAAATATTAATAGGCAGCTATTTGATTATTAAATATTTTGTTATATTTGAAAGTACATTTTTATGAAAAGACAAGTATTTATTTTCTTTCTGATTCTTTCAATTTGCATTAATTATAATTCATATTGTCAGGATATTATTTATACTAAAGATTTTTCTGATACTATTCAATGTAAAATTATTAAGGATAATATTATTTCTCTTGAATTTCGATACTGGAATAGTACCGACACATCAATTCATATTCTTAAAGGAACAGAGATTGAATATTATCTTCTTTCTGATAAAAAGTTTGTGAATGAAATAATAAATGCTAATATTTCAGATAGTTCGAAATCACCGTTTTCTGATAATAGAGTTAATAAACCATATAGCTATTTAGGCCCAAAATCTCTTGAAGATATTCTAAAGGCAAATATAAAAGGACATATAGAACTTAAAAGAAAAATCCAATTTCGACCTATTGTTGAAAGAGGCGGTTTTATAGTTTTAGTAAAATATAATTTTGATGTTGATGGAATTGGTAATAGTAGGGTTGGTTTGGGCGGGGGAAAATTAAAACCTTTTATGGTTAATGATGAAATTGTTTTAAAAAACATGTATAAATATTCTGATACAAGAATATTAGGCTTGCTAACAATGTATCCGATGCCTTTTTCAATTATGGTTCTAGGTATTGTAAATGATGCAAAACCAGAAATTGTTGCGCCTATTGTAGGTGCTTCCTATATTATAGGAAAAATATTGTATCATTTTGTTGCAATAAAGTTTTTAAGAAAAGCAATAAATAGGCATAATATAGTTGTAAGCGAAATGAGAAAAACACAATAGTTATTCTTAATGTTAAATATGTGTTTTCTTTTTTCATTTATTAATCTCTTTACTGTATTAATTTTTCAAAAAAAATCATGACTTTTGAGGGTTTTTATACATTTTATAAATTATGCAAGATAAAGAAGCTTATAAACCAAAAAATCACATTAGAATAGTTACAGCAGCATCTCTTTTTGATGGTCATGATGCCACAATAAATGTAATGCGCAGAGTGATTCAATCGTCTGGTGCCGAGGTTATTCATTTAGGCCATAATATTTCTGTGCAGGAAATAGTTGATTGTGCGATACAGGAAGATGTGCAGGCGGTTGCAATAACTTCTTATCAGGGTGGGCATATGGAATTTTTTAAATATATGCTTGATCTATTAATTGAAAGAGGTTGTGGACATATTAAAATTTTTGGTGGTGGTGGTGGAGTTATACTTCCCCAGGAAATAAAGGAACTTCAGGAATATGGTATTGCTCGTATTTATTCACCAGATGATGGTCGTGAGATGGGTTTACAGGGAATGATTAACGATTTATTAGAAAAAGCTGATTTTCCTTGTGGTAAAAATGTAAAAACTGATTTAAATGATATTAAGAATAAAAATCACCATTCAATTGCACAATTAATTTCAGCAGTTGAAAATTATCCAGAGGAAGTTCAAACAGAAATCACTAAAATAAATGAACTTGCTGTTGACATAACCCTTCCTGTTTTAGGTATTACAGGTACTGGTGGTTCTGGAAAATCATCTTTGGTGGATGAGTTTGTAAGAAGGTTTTTAGCTGAATTTACTGAAAAACAAATTGCAATAATTTGTGTCGATCCTTCGAAAAGAAGAACTGGTGGTGCTTTGTTAGGAGATAGAATTCGTATGAATTCAATTGTAAATCCTAGGGTTTATATGCGTTCAATGGCAACCCGTCAGTCGAATTTAGCACTTTCAAAATATATTAAAGATGCTCTTAACATTTTAAAAGTTGCCGGTTTTGATTTGGTAATTTTAGAAACTTCTGGTATTGGTCAGTCTGATACAGAAATTATTGACCATAGCAATCTGTCACTTTATGTAATGACACCTGAATATGGTGCAGCTTCTCAACTAGAGAAAATTGACATGCTTGATTTTGCAGATATCATTGCACTTAACAAATTCGATAAACGTGGTGGAATGGATGCGCTTAGAGATGTGAAAAAGCAATATCAGCGCAATCATAAACTTTTCGAAAAAGAAGTTGATACAATGCCGGTTTTTGGAACAATTGCATCACAGTTTAATGATCCTGGCGTAAATCAATTATTTAAAGCAATAATAGAAAAGGCAAATGAAAAACTTGGCGAACATTTTAAATTGACATCTAAGATTACTGATGAGATTCCTGAAAAAATTTATATTATTCCTCCGCACCGCATTAGATATTTATCAGAAATTACTGATACAATCAGAGGTTATAATTTAAATGCAGAAGAACAAGCAGAAGTTGCTCAAAAACTTTATAGTTTAAGATTAACTATTGAAACTATTAAAAAAACAAAGAATGACGAGAGCCTCTTAAAAACTCTTGAAGATCTTTATTTAGAAATAAACGAAAACCTTGAAAACAATAATCGCAAAATTATTGAGGGTTGGGAAAAGAAAGTTGATTCATATAAACAGGAGTATTATATTTTTAAAGTTCGCGATAAAGAGATTAAAATTAAAACTCATACCGAAACTCTTTCACATACTATTGTCCCCAAAATATCAATGCCTAAATACAAAGCATGGGGCGATATATTAAAATGGAATTTAAAAGAAAATGTTCCTGGAGAGTTTCCGTATGCGGGTGGTGTGTTCCCTTTCAAGCGTGAGGGCGAAGATCCAACACGTATGTTCGCTGGAGAGGGCGGTCCTGAACGAACTAACAAAAGATTTCATTATGTTTCACGTGGATTATCTGCAAAAAGACTCTCAACTGCTTTTGATTCAGTAACTTTATATGGTAACGATCCGAACACACGTCCAGATATTTATGGTAAGATTGGAAATTCAGGAGTTGCAATTGCTTGTTTAGATGATGCAAAGAAATTGTATTCTGGCTTTGATTTAGCAGATCCGATGACTTCTGTGTCAATGACTATTAATGGTCCTGCGCCAATGATGGTTGCATATTTTATGAATGCAGCAATTGATCAGAATTGTGAAAAATATATTATTGCAAATAATCTAACTGTTGAGGTTGATAAAAAAATCGAAGCAATTTATAAACGAAAAGGAACAACTAGACCAAAATATCAAGGAGATTTACCTGAAGGAAATAAAGGATTGGGATTAATGTTGCTCGGTGTTACAGGTGATCAGGTTTTACCCAGAGATATTTACGATAAAATTAAGTGCGAAACTATTTCAGTTGTAAGGGGCACGGTTCAGGCAGATATTTTAAAAGAAGACCAGGGACAAAATACTTGTATTTTCTCCACAGATTTTTCTTTAAAATTAATGGGCGATGTGCAGGAATATTTTATAAATAACAACGTGCGAAATTTTTACTCGGTTTCTATTTCTGGCTATCATATTGCCGAAGCTGGCGCAAATCCTATATCTCAGTTAGCATTTACACTTTCAAATGGTTTTACATATGTTGAGTATTATTTATCAAGAGGAATGGACATTGATAAATTTGCTCCAAATCTTTCATTCTTTTTCTCAAATGGAATTGATATTGAGTTTTCTGTAATTGGTCGTGTTGCTCGCATTATCTGGGCAAAAGCAATGAAATTGAAATATAAAGGAAATGCACGTTCGCAACAATTAAAATATCACATACAAACTTCTGGTCGTTCGTTACACGCACAGGAAATAGATTTTAATGATATACGCACTACTTTACAAGCCTTATATGCAATTTACGACAACTGTAATTCTTTACATACAAATGCTTATGATGAAGCTATAACAACACCTACCGAAGAATCTGTTCGACGTGCAATAGCAATTCAAATGATTATAAATCATGAGTTGGGATTAGCAAAAAATCAGAATCCTACTCAGGGAGCATTTATAATAGAGGAATTAACGGAATTGGTAGAAGAAGCTGTTATGGCAGAATTTGATCGTATAACAGAACGTGGTGGTGTGTTAGGTGCAATGGAAACAACTTATCAGAGAAGTAAAATTCAGGAAGAGTCATTGTATTATGAAACTCTAAAACATTCTGGCGAGTTACCAATTATGGGTGTTAATACTTTCTTGTCGAGCAAAGGTTCACCAACAGTAACACCTGGTGAAGTAATTCGTGCTACAGAATTAGAAAAGCAATATCAGATAGAAATGTTAGAAGAACTACATAAAACCAACGAAGATAAAGTTCCTGCATTATTGGAAGAGTTAAAACATGCTGCAGTAAAAAATCAAAATATTTTTGATAAGCTTATGGAAGTGGGCAAATATTGTTCTATCGGACAAATTACTAATGCTTTATTTGAAGTAGGAGGGGAGTATAGAAGGAATATGTAATTTGTTATCGTTTTACTGTTTTTAGAGAAATAATCGTTATTTTTTTCTAAACAGTAAGTGAAATCAAGTTAAAATTAGAAGCGTAGGAATAATCAAGCTATAAACATAAAGGTATTTTACTTATAATAAATTTATAAATCTAACTATGTATAAAAGCTATTATTATTGTAATTTTATTTTTTTATAACGTAAAGTGAAATTAAATTTTTAAGAAATAAGAAATAAATTAGTCATTAACTAAATCTCTAATAAAAATGAAAAGAACAATTTTAACAGCAGTTGGTCTGTTTTTAATGCTTTTGTTAGCTAAAGCTCAGGATGCAAAATTTTATGTAAATAAAGCAACAACAACGGGTACAGAATGTGATTGCGGAACTATCAAATCAATAAAAGTTACTATTCCTATACCTTCTGGAGTGGCAACATATGATGGTTATTATTTATATATGAGTCTTAATAGTATTGATGTACCGGCATATATTTATTTCGAGAAAAAAGATATTGCAGCTAAACTATCAGGTAAAAAAGAATATACAGCTTATTTGTTAAAAGATGATGGTACTTCTGATTTTACATTTGAAGATGCTGCATTTTCTAAAAAAGATTTGTGTATTACACCAAGGATGTGGGGCATGACAGAAATGATTATGGAAGCAAGTGGTGCAGGATATAAATTAATCGGCTCTCATTATGAAGATAAATGGAACGAATATTATAAAAAATGGGAAAGCACTAAAATTGATGACTGGGACGAAGGAGTTTCTTATGGTTCAGGAAGCTTAATGATAAAACAAAGGCCTCTGTCTGAAGGATTCTCAGATGAAAAAGAAGTCGTTAACGTGAAAGCTAATAATACAGATAGTTGCAGTTATTCCGTTTCGGCAGATTTTTCAATAAAAGGTGCCTTAAGTATTGTAGATAAATCAGATGTTTTTAAAACAGAAATAACCTATGCTTATTTTGATGAACAAACGTTTAGTTTGGATGCTTTAAAAGCCGAAGTGATTAATTCGATGAGTGGTAAATTTCAGGTAGGTGCTGAAAGTCCGTTTTATTATTTAAGAGATATTTCATTGTCTGATAAAAAAGAAATTGCTGGAAAATCGTCAAATTTAACAAAGGTCACAGTAAATGGAATTTCATACGAAACTGCATCTTATTATCAAGCACTTTCATTTGAACATTCTGGTGGTGGTGGGTATAGCATAAAACCAGGTGTTTATGCAACATTTTATATTACAAAAAGTGGTAAATATGCTATAATTGTAATGGCTAAAACTGAAGATGAAATTGAGGAAAACACATTACATACTTCATTTGGAGAAAAACCAACTAAGATTGAAGATAAGTGGTTTACTGTTCATTTTAAAGAAAGTGATATTTCAAAAATTGATAAAATCACAGAAAAATGGTTAAATGCCACAAGCTATAAAAGTATTCCTTAATTGTTTAAATTCTCGAATAATTTTGTTAACACAATGCTATACAAGTACTTAAGGCATTTTAGTAACTTCTTTTTAATACCATTTGTAAATCTTTAAACCTATAAAGAATGTAGTTAATCCTGTTATTGTTAAAATTAATAAAGGTTGAATAATATCCATTATTCCAAACCCTTCATTTATAATACTGCGTAAGCTATCGGCAAAAAGTGTAAGAGGTAAATATTTTATAATAGGAATCATAACATCGGGAAAATTACTATAGCTAAAAAAGATACCCGAAAGCAACATCATGGGCATTGTTATGGCGCTAATAAAACCATTTCCAACCTGTGTGTTTGCAGTGCGGGAGGCAAGTAAAATAGATAATCCCATAAAGAAAAAACTTCCGCTTATAATAACGGCAGCAAATGCAATAATACTACCTTGAATTGTAACATCGAACACAAAATAAGCAAAAGTTAGTAATGCAACAGTTTCAAGCAAAGCAAAAACAAAACGGGAAATAAACATTGTGATCATAAACAATGATTTTTTCATTGGCGTAGCAACAAGTCTGCGTAGTAGTTTTTTGGAACGTTTTTCAATTAAACCATAGCTAATTCCCCATAAGCAGGAACTCATAATTCCCATTGCAAGCAATCCGGGAACAAGAAAATCAATATATCGCGTACCTTTTGTTTGCAGTGGTTTAATTACCGAATTTGTAGAAACTAAATTTTTACCATCCATCATTCCTGAAACAATAATATAAGCAAGCCTAGAAGTGAAATTTGCAGGATCGAAATGATAGTTTATTTTACCTTTATTTTCCGTTAGAATTAATTCAATTTGTCCGCGTTTCATCATTATTTCACTTTCTTTCCATGTGGTAGGAATAAAGTGGGTTGTGGTTTTGCCAAGTTCTTTGTAATCTACACTTTTCTGATACTCGTTTTTTTGAGAACTACTTTTTGAGCAATTGTTACTTAAATATGTTTTTAAAAAAGAACTATCGGTTGAAGGAATAACAACAGCAGCATGTTGCGACATTTCTGGTTTATCAGAAAATGCCATTCCTAATGCAAACGACATTAGAATAGGAAAAATAAAGGACCAGAAAAGTGCACCAGGTTCGCGAAAAAATTCTTTGAACTGTATTGATAATAATTGTGTGAATTGTTTTAACATTTTTCTTTAATTAATCGGTTAGCTTTCTGCCTGTCATTCTAATAAAAAGATCGTCAAGGGTAACGTAACGACAACGAAGTTCTGAAATTTTGCATCCGGCATTATTTAAATAGCTTACCATTTCTGGTAAAAAAGCAGAAGTGTTATCAACACTCATTGTAACAACGTTTGTAGAATCTTCCCATTGCGTTTCTCGTAAATTTTTAAATTTGCTAAAATCCGGGAAAGTACTTTTATCTAACACTTTAAATTGTACTATTTCGCTGGTTTTTGAGTCAGCTATAAGTTGCTCAAGAGTTCCTTTTGCAAGAACTTTACCTTTATCAATAATCACAATTTTTTCGCAAAGATTTTCGGCTTCTTCCATGTAATGTGTTGTGAGTATCATTGATGTTCCATGATTCTTTTTTAGCTCATGAAGTATAGCCCATATTTCTCTTCTTGCAGTGGGATCTAAGCCGGTAGTTGGTTCGTCGAGGATTAAAAGTTTTGGATTATTTAAAAGTGCAATGCCTAATGCAAGTTTTTGGCGCTGACCACCTGAAAGATTTACAACATATGATTTGCGTTTTTCTTGTAAATTAACAATATTCAGAATTTCTTCAACTCTGTTATCATTTAAACCATAAAAAGCAGCAAACATTTTTAAAGTTTCTGCAGCGGTTAATTTATCTTCAAATTTTGTTTCCTGAAATGAAAGTCCGATTTGTTTGTATAGTTCGTCTTTATTGCCACTCCAATGTTTTCCGAAAAGCGTAATTTCTCCGCTGTCTGGTTTCTGAATACCTTCAATAATTTCAACTAAAGTTGTTTTGCCTGCTCCGTTTGGACCAAGCAATGCTGTATACTCAGAAGGCATTATTTCAAGATCAACACCAGCAAGTGCGATAACATCTTTGAATGTTTTTTTGATGTTTACAGCCTTTACAATGGGTTGAGTATTTGTGTCAGTCATTTATATCTAAGTTAAAAGAATGGCAAAGGTAAGAAAATGTGAGGAGGTTGAAATGTTAATTTTTATGAAGAATGATTGCTTTAGCTATATAGATAAAACTCAAACTCTATTAGCGTCACCCTGAATTTATTTCAGGGTCTTCTTTTGAGCTGTGTGTAGATTCTGAAACAAGTATAGAATGACGATTTGGGAGGATAACAGCAAAAAATGCTAATCAGTGGCAAAATTTTACACTATTTAATATAAAACCTCCAGGCACAAAAATGTGAATCTGGGTGCTCGTCGGGTGGGCAACAAATGCATGAAGTTTTAATTCTTGAATCAATGGCTTTTGCAAATTCAGGAAATTCAATTATTCCGGCCGATTTACAAGGATAATCATCTAATCCTTTACGTTTACGTGTAGTTTGTACTCGGCATTCATCCATGCGGAAAACAAAGCTAGTTCCAGTATCTTCAATTATCGATTGTTTGCTGACAAAAGAGTATAACCGATATTTAAAAGCTTGTTTTAAGCCATCTAATCCAGGAAATTCAGCTAATCCTAAAAGACGTTTTATCGACCATGCTTCAAAGGGAGCAAATTGTGCCCAGCTTGCATCATTGCAATGTTTAGCATCTGCCATTCCTGAAGTAAATTCTATAGCTTGAAACCATATACCATCATTTGCAAGCCAGTTAATTGCGATTCCTTCGCGTAATTCATTAAGTTTTTCACTTGGCAAATCTACAAGTCCCGAGGGAAGCGAATCTGTCATTTCAAATCCCATGATTTTTGAAAGCCTTTTCATTTGAAGCTCATAGCTCTGTTTATAAACAGTATCTAAAATTTCATATGCTTTTACTTTTCCAAGTTTTGCCGATACCTCTGCAAACCAGATTGCGTGATGCATTGAAATACGATGAAAAAAATCGATTATTAATCTTGCGGTTTCGATATTAGAATAGTTATTCATTTTTATTTTGTTTGTAAAACATTCTGCAAGATAAATAATAAAATTAAATTTCCTCAGAGTCCCTTTCAGGAGACTCTGAGGGAAGAGGAAATAGTCTAAGCTGTATGCTAAGTGAAAATTATGTGTAAATTTTCTCAGAGTCTCTTTCAGGAGATTCTGAGGGAAGAGGAAATAGTCTAAGCTGTATGCTAAGTGAAAATTATG
>CAIQJL010000230.1 GCA_903872185.1 uncultured Bacteroidota bacterium
ATTGCAGCTGGCTTTGGTGCTTTTACTTATTTAAGATATACTCAACCTATTTATAAGTCCTCATCAATTATTCAGCTTAAAAATGAGAATACAGCAGCTAATAAGGTTTTAAATCTTACAGCAGCTGTTGAGGAAATTAACAGTATACAAACAATTGAATTAGTAAGATCTAAAGAATTTTTAAAAAGAACTTATAATAAAATGCCATTGGGCATAAGTTATTACTCTCAGGGTACATTTTTGAAAAATGAACTTTATAGAGCTACTCCATTTACTATTGATTTTCGTATGTTAAGTGGAAATTTATATAATATACCGATTTCTATTTCATTTAATTCCAATGGTCAAGCGATTGTTAAATATTCAATAAACAATACAAATATCGAGAAAGAAGTAAAGCCAAATACATGGAAAGATATTGGTGGTTTTGAAATTAATTTAAATATAAATGATATTGCTGCAATTCGTGCTCAAACCGAGAAAATAAAAAATGAGTCTTATTATTTTACAATTAATGATACAGAAACTGTTTATAAAAAATATAGCAGTCAGCTTGATGTAACATTGTTAAATGCAGAAGCTAATACAATTCAAATTTCTTTTACAGATAATAACGCTCAGAAAACGAGTGAAATGGTTAATACTATTGCCGAGGAATTTATTAAGTATGATGTAGAAAAAAAGAAAGAGAGTTCCCAGAAAATATTAGATTTTATTGAGATACAAAATGATTTGATTTATCAGCAACTTGATAGTATCGAAGGGCTTTTAATGCAATTTGGAATTAAAAACCAGGTAAGAAGCGATAAAGAAAATGGAGGATCGGGAGTTGATAGATACGCATTACTTTTATCAAAGATTGAAGAAGAGATTGACAATGTTGAAGTTGATATTTCTTCATTAAAACAGGTTTTAGATGAAATAGCAAAGGCTCCGAATATTAAAGTTTACGATCTCATTTCTTTATTACCTTCAAAAGATGATGGAATATTGATAAGCTTGTTAAATCAAATGCAAAATTTGATTTCCCAGAGAGATATTTATTTGAATAATCAAACACAGAATAGTTTTCAGATTAAAGTAATTGAAAAACAAATTGAAACACATAAACAAACTTTAATAGATCTTCTAAAATCAAATTATAATAGGGCAATTGATAAACGATTAACACTTATAAAAAAACTAGCCGAATATGAATTAAAAGTTTATGGGAATACTTCGGCATTAGACTTAGATTTTTTAAAGATTAAACGATTGTATACAATTAATGAAGAGTTTTATAATAAACTATTAGAAAAAAAATCAGAATACTTAATATCTCAGGCAGGTTCAATAAGCCAGAATACGATTTTAGAAAAATCTGTAGTGCCAACTGCTCCAATATCACCAATAAGAAATTCTGTTTTTGTTCTATTTATGGTAGTTGCGTTAGTATTAAATGCAAGTATCATAATTTTAAGGTATTTACTTTATAATCAAATTACTTCTCCTGAGGATGTTCGATCTTATTCTG
>CAIQJL010000231.1 GCA_903872185.1 uncultured Bacteroidota bacterium
CTATACCATAAAATATTCGAAAGTAAAATATTATTAGTGTACGGTGTTTCGGGAACTGGAAAAAGTTCATTAATTAATTGTGGTCTTGTAAGTAAGTTTTCTGAAAGCGATTGGTTGCCAGTAAATGTAAGAAGAGGTGGGAATATTGTTGAGAGTTTGGAAAATGCAATTAAGAGAGTCGGCAGTCAGCAGGAAACAGTCAGCAGGAAACAGTCAGCAGATAGCAGTCAGCAGGAAATAGTCAGCAGTTCTCAGTCGGCAGATAGCAGTCAGCAGGAAATAGTCAGCAGTTCTCAGTCGGCAGTCAGCAGTCGGCAGTCGGCAGTCGGTGGTAAGACTGAGGACCGTGGACTGAAGACAGTTAATTTTAAAAAACTAATTCGCTCGCTATACTTAGATAATTTCAAACCTATTTATTTCATATTCGATCAATTTGAAGAGCTCTTTATCTTTGGTAGCAAATCAGAAAAAGAAGAATTTATAAAAGTTTTGAACTCTGTTATTGAAAGTGATCTTCAATGTCGTTTTCTCTTTGTTATCCGTGAAGAATATCTGGCAAGTGTTACGGAATTTGAAAAATATATTCCAGAATTTTTAGCTAATCGTGTACGTATCGAAAAAATGACTCGCCTTAATGCACAACAGGCAATTGAAGGTCCTTGTAAATATGCTGGAATAGAGGTAGAAGAAAATTTCAGTAACAAATTATTAGATCGGTTATCTCCTGAAGGAGCAGAAATAGAACTTACTTATTTGCAGGTTTATCTTGATAAAATTTTTAGAGAATCAGTCGGCAGGAGGCAGTCAGTAGGAGGCAGTTGGCAGGAGGCAGTCGGTATTAGGTTTACATTGCAAAATCTAGAATCAATTGGTGATGTAAAAGACTTACTTGGAAGCTTTCTTGAAGAACAAATTGCAGAATTATCAGAACCTGATACTGCATTAGTAGTTCTTAAAGCTTTTGTTTCAACAAAGGGCACTAAAAGACAGGTTACTGAAGAAGATGTTCAGGAATACAGTAGAACATTAGGAAAAGACATAAATAAAGAAGCTTTACGTGAACTCATACTTCGCTTTGTTTCACTTCGAATTTTACGAGATAAGGATGAAAGTGGAAGATATGAATTAAGACACGATGCTCTTGCTTCCAAGATTTATGAGAAAATAACTCTTGTTGAAAAAGAGTTAATGGAGATCCGACAATTTATTGAAAACGCTTATGATAATTATCAAAGAAGAAATATTCTGCTAAGCAAAGCTGATCTTAATTATATAGCACCATACGAAGATAAAATATATTTAAAGCAAGATTTAAAAGACTTAATAACAAAGAGTAAATTTTATTTCGAAAAAATTAAACACCGTAAACGAAATATTTGGATTGCAACAGCCAGTTTCATAATTGTTATAGCAGTGTTATTTGGTTTTAAAATGTACCAAAGCATGAAGTATGCAGAATTGCAGGCTAAAATAGAAAAGTCAAAGTCCATTGCAAAATCCTCTTTAAGTCTTCTAGAAAAAGATCCAACTTTGGCATTCTTACTTGCTGAATATGCATATAAACTTTATCCAACATTAGAAGCTGAAAGTGCCATTTTAAATTCATATAAAAATGCTCCGTTTTGCACAAAAATTATATGTGACCAATATGTTGTATCTCCTGATAAAAAGTGGATTGCAGCAGTAAGTGCATATGATAATATCATTAGAATCTACAACTATAAGGGTATACTTCAGACAAAATGTATCGGACATAAAGGTCATGTTGAAAAAAATTCAATGAGAATTTCAGCAGATTCAAAATATTTATTAGCTAGTTGCATTTCTGATTCTACTTATAGGATATGGGATATAAAAGGGAAACAAATATTTACTTTTGTAAGTAGATTCGATGCTCAAATTGAATTATTTCAAAATGAAATAATTGTTTTAGAAGAAAAGAAAATTTCTTATTTTGATTTTTCAGGCAAAAAGAAAAAAGAAATTCTTATGGATTCTCCATGGACTTCTTTTAAGTTTAAAGATGAATTATTAGCAATTATTTCTAAAAATTTTAAAGCTAAAGTTTATAATTTAAAGACAGCTAAGTTAATTTCGGAAAATTTTTTAAAGGAGAACTACGATATCGATGATTTTAGTGCAAATAAGCAAGTTTTGCATTTGTATAAAAATTTAGACGAAATGGGAAGTAGATCTTTAAACATTGTATGGGATTTCGCAAATAACTCTTCTCTGAATTTTGATTATGACTCATTGATTCATTCTCTCTATGATATCGAATTAGTGGATAATATATTATTTGAGTCTGTAGTAATAAATAAAAAATTAAACTGTAGAATACTAAATTTGAATGGAAAATTAATACAAAAAATACCGGAAAATTATTGTTTGCAAGATGGTAATTTAGAAAATAAAAAATATTTAATTTTAAATAACAACGACACTTATAATTTTATTGTTTATAATCCCAAGAATAATTCATTTAGTAAACAATATTCTGGGTATCCAATAAAAATGCGTGAAAACATACTATTATTTTCAAGTGAAAAACGAGAAGACATAAGAGAAATTAAAGTATTAGACCTTGATGAAAATTGTATTATTGGCAAACTAGAATTAAATACGTCATCTATTAAATCACCGGATATTCAGTTTGATGTAATTCCTTCTTTAAAAACTTTAATATATATATCAGATGGTAAAACTGTGTTTTCTAATTTTAAAAATATAAGTAAAATTTCTAATCACAGTATTAACTCAGATAACATTGGTCTTTTAAATGAAAACTACTATTTACAAAGATTTAAAAGTAAGGGTAATTATAATATCTCTGGTTGTTTAATATGGAAAGTAGATACTACCCAATTTTCGGCTTTTGATTTAAGTCGAAAATTCAAAATTGTTGGACTGGATACAATTTTTACCGATATGGGAATGAAACTGACACCAATTGAAGAAGCACCAGATCTTCTAATAATGGGTTATTCGCCTGATGAAAAATATATAATTGTATCTGATAGAACAACTAAAATAACTACCTTATGGAACAAACAGGGAAAAATTATTCAAGAAATACCTTTTTTAAGTACTGTTTATAAATTTTCAAAATCAGGAAAATATCTTGCGTTAAATAGTTTTGATAGAGATATAGAAGAATCTGAAATTGGCGAATTCAGACTTTATAGTTTTCCAGAGTTAAAGTTATTATATTCTGAAACTAGTTATATAGCGGGTATCGATTTCATTGAGAATGCGGATACTTTATGTGTGATTTTTGCAAATAATTCAATTAAATATATTAATAACAAATATCAAAAGAAAGATGAATGGAAAATAGGTTATTCTCAATATCAGAATAATTATTTTGATAGATCTTACGATTGGGTTTGTCTAAAAGGCAATAATCTTTTTAAACAGAAAACTTCATCTTTAAATGATAACAAGACAAACATAAAAGCTATTGTTTATGATTATCTAAAACGGGATTCAATTGAAATTTATTCCGATAGTGTCAACATTGCATCTTTTAGAATAAATTCATTATTTACCGACAACAAAAATTCAATTATAAATATAAAAAATTCTGCTAAAATATTTGATAGTAATAAAACTAATATATTCAGTTTAAAAGACAAAGGTGATCTTTCAATTCTATATCCTTATAATGATAGTCTTTTAATTATAGGATACCTATATACAAACGAGTTTCGTCGAGCAAATACAACTGAAATAGCTATATCGCAAACTCCTTATTTTTTTATTGAATGGTGGAATATCTACAAAAACGAAATGATGTATAAAAAGGGAATGAATGGTTTTTGTAAAAGAATTGACTTCAATAAAGATAGAATGTTAATGAATAATGGTTCAAAATATTTATACACAGATTTAAATTGTAATAGTATTATTGAATTTTCAGATGAAAATGAATATGAAATGAGGTCTAACATTTCTCCACAAGGTAATTATTTTGTATATCTTGATAGTAAAAATAAGCGAATGGTTTCTTTTGCTTTAAACCCAAAAGAAATAATTAGAAGAGTTAGAATTGAAAAGGAATTTGGAGAAATCGGGCAATTAACAAAAGATGAAAAACAGGAATATGGTATTACTGAATAAAAAAGTCGGCAATTGGCAGTCTATCAGTTGGCAGTCAGACTGAGGACTGATAGACTGAGAACTGCAGACTAAATAAATGAAAAAGATTAAATAAATGAATCCCATAAAATCCCCCTTTAAATTCCTAGATAGCTTCACAAAAGAAGACAAGGAAATATTCTTTGGCCGTGATAAGGAAACAGAAGAGCTATACCATAAAATATTCGAAAGTAAAATATTATTAGTGTACGGTGTTTCGGGAACTGGA
>CAIQJL010000232.1 GCA_903872185.1 uncultured Bacteroidota bacterium
CTTGCAGCTGCAGCTAAAGAATTTGTTTTTTCAATCTGCTTCAATAATGCAATTTTCCCTTCGCCCAATATTCCTTCACCTGTTGCATCATCAAGCCAAATTTTATATTCGACTCTGAAATTATTAAGTTTATCAGATTTCATTTAACAACGGTATTTATAAATTAACTATAAGCACTCTAAGTACTTTAGGCACTTTAAGTACTTTTTATTTATAATAGCAAATATAACTAGTTTCTTCTTCAACCTTTAACTGAAATTTCTTATTTGCTTCGATAATAAAAGTTTCGCCATTTGTATAATCTTTCCAATTATTATTATCCGGTAATTTTACAGTTAACTTTCCAGAAACTACTGTCATAAATTCTTTTGATGAAGTTCCAAATTCATATTCACCTGGAGCCATTACACCAACAGTTGCAGGGCCTTCGTTTGAATTAAATGCGATAGATTTTACTTTGCCATCAAAATACTCGTTTGTTTTAAACATAATAATTAAAGTTTATAATTAAAAAATTCTTTTCGCCTTTGTTCGAGATAACTCCTGCAAGGGCTATAAGTTTTGATTTAAAAAATTAGCCACAGACTCTACTCGCCTTTGTTGGAGTTATCTCCAACAAAAAACTTGCAGGAGATAACTCCTGCAAGGGCTTTATCTGTGGCTTTATATTAATTTGATTTATTAAACTGTTTTCTCAGCAACTGGAGTTCCTAAAAGTCTTTTATAACTTTCAAAACGCCATCTTGCATTCTCTTCTGCTGCTTTAAATAATTCAACAGCCTCAGTTGGGAATAAACGTTTTAAAGAATTATAACGAACCTCAGAAGCTAAGAAATCCTGGAATTTAGACCAATCAGGCTCTTTAGAATCCAATTTAAATGGATTTTTACCTTCTTTTTCTAGCATTGGATTGTAACGGAACATACTCCAGTAACCAGCATTTACAGCAAGTTTTTCTTGTTGTTGAGTTTTACCCATTCCGGCAACTATTCCATGATTAATACATGGTGCATAAGCAATTATAATTGATGGTCCTTTATAAGCTTCAGCTTCTTTTAATGCGCGGAAGAATTGACCATTATCTGCTCCCATTGCAACCTGTGCAACATAAACATAACCATAACTCATTGCAATCATTCCAAGATCTTTCTTGCGAATTTTCTTTCCTGATGCAGCAAATTTAGCTATTGCTCCGGTTGGTGTAGATTTAGAAGATTGACCACCAGTATTTGAATAAACTTCAGTATCAACTACTAAAATATTTACATCTTCACCAGAAGCAATAACATGATCTAATCCACCAAAACCAATATCATAAGCCCATCCGTCGCCACCAATAATCCATACTGATTTTTTAACCATGTATTGTTTTAAATCAACAATCTCTTTAGCTAAAGGATTCTTTTCTTTTTCTAATAATGGTAAAACATTTTTAGATGCAGCATCAGAACCTTCAGCGTTATCTTTATTATTTAACCATTCCTGACAAGCAGTATTTAAATCGTTATTTTTTGAATCAGCAATTAATCTGGTCATTCTATCAGCTATTCTTTCACGTATTTTATCAATACCTGAAGCCATTCCAAAACCATATTCAGCATTATCTTCGAATAATGAATTTGCCCAAGCTACACCATGTCCGCTTTCACGGTTAATTCTGTAAGGTGTTGCAGGAGCTGATCCTCCATAAATAGATGAACAACCTGTTGCATTAGCAACAATCATTCTTTCGCCATAAAGCTGAGTAATAAGTTTTATATAAGGTGTTTCGCCACAACCTGCACATGCACCAGAGAATTCAAATAATGGTTGTGCAAACTGACTACCTTTAAATGTTTTAAATTTATCAACGTTCTTATAAGTTACCTTATGCTCGAAATAATTCCAGCGATCAACTTCTACCATTTGTGATCCTAAAGGTTTCATCATTAATGCAACTGCGCCTTCAACTTTACGACCTGGGCATACATTTGCACAATTACCACAACCGGTACAATCAAGTACACTTACCTGAATTCTGAAATTATATTGTTCAAAATCTTTTCCTGTAGCTTTTAGCATTTGTGTTCCGGCAGGCATGTTTTTAGTCTCAGCTTCTGTCATTAAGAATGGACGAATAGCAGCATGAGGGCATACATAAGCACACTGATTACATTGTATACAATTTTCTGGAATCCACTCAGGAACATTAACAGCAATACCACGTTTTTCGTATTCTGTTGTTCCAGCTGGGAAAGTTCCATCTTCACGTCCTAAGAATGCACTTACAGGTAAATCATCACCTTTCATTGCATTTACAGGGAAAACAATATTTTTTATAAAATCAGGTAAATGTGAATTGTCAACATGATCTTTTCCATCAAGTTTTTTCCATTCTGCAGGAACTTCAATTTTAACAGGACATCCACCTCTGTCTACAGATTTATTGTTCATCTCAACAATCTTTTCACCTTTGCTTCCATAAGATTTCTTGATAGCATATTTCATAGCATCAACAGCCTTATCGTAAGGAATTACATTCGAAATTTTAAAGAATGCAGATTGTAAGATTGTATTTGTTCTGTTACCTAAACCAATTTGTTCGGCAATTACAGTAGCATTAATGGTATAAAATTGAATATCATTATCTGCCATGTATTTTTTCATAGAATTTGGAAGACGATTTTTTGTTTCTTCTGGTTCCCAAATACTATTTAATAAAAATGTACCTCCTTTTTTTAAGCCTTTTAACATATCATATTTATCAAGGTAAGAAGGAACATGACATGCTACAAAATCAGGTGTGTTTACCAAATATGGTGAACGGATAGGCTGATCGCCAAAACGCAAATGTGAAGTTGTTATACCACCAGATTTTTTACTGTCATATGCAAAGTATGCCTGAGCATATTTATCAGTTGCATCAGCAATAATTTTAATAGAATTTTTGTTTGCACCTACAGTACCATCTGAACCTAAACCATAAAATTTACCTTGGAATGTTCCTTTTGGAGCAAGGTCAATTTCAGGAACTACTGGTAAAGAATGGAATGTTACATCATCAACAATACCAACAGTAAAATGATTCTTTGGTTCTTTCATTTTCAAATTATCAAAAACCGAAATCATCATTGCAGGAGTAGTATCTTTTGAACTTAGTCCATAACGTCCACCAATAATCATTGGACGAACTTCTTTATCATAGAATAGATCTTTTACATCAAGATACAATGGATCACCATTAGCACCTGGTTCTTTAGTACGATCAAGAACAGTAATTCTCTTTACTGTTTTTGGTAGTACGTTAAAGAAATATTTTGCAGAGAATGGACGATATAAATGAACTGAAATAACACCAACTTTCTCACCTTTAGATACTAAATAATCAACTGCTTCAGCTAAAGTTTCAGTAATTGAACCCATTGCAATTACAATATTTTCAGCATCTGGAGCACCATGATAAGTAAATGGATGATATTCTCTTCCTACTACTTTTGTTAATTCTTTCATGTAATGCTCAACCATATCAGGAACTGCATCATAAAATTTATTTGCAGCTTCGCGTGATTGGAAATAAATATCAGGATTCTGAGCAGTACCACGAGTTACAGGATGCTCTGGATTAAGTGCTCTATGACGGAACTCTAATAATGAATTTTTATCAAGTAATGGTTCTATGTCGCTATTATCAAGGTATTCAATTTTCTGAATCTCATGAGAAGTACGGAATCCATCAAAAAAGTGAAGAAATGGAATTCTGGTTTTTAAAGTAGCTAAATGTGCTACAGCTGCCAAATCCATAACTTGCTGAACAGAACCAGTTGCTAACATTGCAAATCCAGTATTTCTGGTTGCCATAACATCACTATGATCACCAAAAATAGAAAGTGCCTGAGCAGCTAATGATCTTGCACTAACGTGGAAAACGCATGGTAATAACTCGCCAGCAATTTTATACATATTAGGAATCATCAACAATAATCCCTGCGATGCAGTAAAAGTAGTACAAAGCGCACCGGCTTGCAAAGCTCCATGAACAGCGCCTGCTGCACCAGCTTCAGATTGCATTTCAGCAACTTTTACTGTTTCACCAAACAAGTTTTTTCTACCTTCTGTTGCCCATTCATCAACATTTTCTGCCATGTTTGAAGATGGTGTAATAGGATAAATACAAGCAAGCTCACTAAACATATATGCTATATGAGCAGCTGCATGGTTTCCGTCACATGTAATAACTTTTTTTGTTTTTGTCATTTCAAATAATTAAATATTTATAATACAACAAGTTAATTCGATTTAAATTAAAGTTCTAAATTATATCTTTTAAAAGATTTATTATATGATAAATTACTCTTTTTAAATAAAAAATGTAATTTATAATAAATCCAAAGATTGTAAAAACCTTGAAAAGATTAAAACTAAATAAGGTGAAAAAAGCTAAAATCTGTTTCTAAACAGATTATTCATCATTCATTGTAATTAAGAACTCTTCATTTGATTTTGTTCGGGCCAATCTATCTTTAAAGAATTGCATTGCTTCTATAGGATTCATATCAGCAAGATAATTTCTTAATACCCATATTTTATTAAGAACATCTCTACCATGTAAAAGTTCTTCACGACGGGTACTAGAAGCCAAAATATCTACTGCAGGGAAAATTCTTTTATTAGATAATTTACGATCAAGCTGAAGTTCCATATTACCGGTTCCTTTAAATTCTTCGAATATTACTTCGTCCATTTTTGAACCAGTTTCTGTTAAAGCTGTAGAAATAATTGTTAAAGACCCTCCACCCTCAATATTTCTTGCAGCACCAAAGAAACGTTTTGGTTTATGTAAAGCATTCGAGTCAACCCCACCAGTTAAAACCTTTCCTGATGCTGGTGCAACTGTATTATATGCTCTTGCTAAACGAGTAATTGAGTCAAGTAAAATAACAACATCATGTCCGCATTCTACCATTCTCTTAGCTTTTTCAAGTACTATGTTTGCAATACGAACATGTTTCTCTGCTGGCTCATCAAAAGTCGAAGCAATTACTTCAGCTTTTACGTTTCTAGCCATATCGGTTACCTCTTCAGGTCTTTCATCAACTAACAGTATAATTAAAAATACTTCAGGGTGATTTGATGCTATTGCATTTGCAATCTCCTGTAATAATACTGTTTTACCTGTTTTAGGTTGAGCAACTATTAACCCACGTTGACCTTTACCAATTGGCGCAAACATATCAACTATTCTTGTTGAAATTGTAGCTCTTGGACCGCTTGCTAAATCAAATTTTTCATCTGGAAATAATGGTGTTAAATGGTCAAAAGGAATTCTATCACGAACCATTTCTGGCGAACGACCGTTTATTTCTTCGATTTTAATTAATGGAAAATATTTTTCTCCTTCTCTTGGTGGGCGAAGTGTACCTTTAATTGTATCACCCGTTTTTAAACCAAATAATTTTATTTGAGATTGAGATACATAAACATCATCTGGTGAACTTAAATAATTATAATCAGCTGATCTTAAGAAACCATAACCATCAGGCATTATTTCTATAACACCAACTGTTGAAACAATACCATCAAAATCATAAACTTTATCATACTGACGACGATCAACATTATTGTTATATGGTTTATTAATTCCTTGAGTCCGAATTTGTGGTCGGTTATTTATTGAACCATTCTCACCATCAGTTTTATTTTCCTGGCCTTCTTGCTGATCCTCATTTTCAGAAGGCTCCCTAGTTTCAGTATTCTCATTATTTAACTGATTTCTTTTTATTAAAATCAGTCTTTTTGTCTCAATAGCTTCTTCTACAGATGGCTTTTCATTTTCTGAAGATTTTCCTTCTTCTGAAGATTTATCTTCTTCTTGTGTAGCTTCATCATCCTCAGAAAGCTTTTCTTCTTCAATAAGTTCAGCTTTAGTTTCTTCTGCTTTTTCAACAATTTCGTTTTCAGCAATTATTGCAGGACTGATATAATCATCTTCAACCATAAGTTCAGAAGGTATAACTTCATCGCTAACAGGTTTTACTCTCGAAAAAAGCTCAGGTTCAACAACCTTACGTTTTCTCTTAAGTTTTTCACCTGATATATTGTCAACCAAGGTTGTTTCATTAGTAACTGAAACATTTTCTTTTTGTGAATCAACTTCAACAATTTTACGAATCAATTCATCTTTTTTAAGAGATTCGTAATTATTTACTTGTAAAGATTTAGCAAGTTCGCGCAATTCGGGAACAAGCTTTTTGCTTAGCTCAATAGCATTAAACATGTCAAATTATTTAAAAAAACATTGATATTTATTTACCAGATTGGTATTGCCAGTATTTAGGCAGATATAATAACGAATTAAGAGTGCAAGTATAATGATTAAAGATGAAACTGCCAATTATTGAAAAATATTTTTTGAAAACATTCAAAATTTAATACAATTATAAAAAAATAACAATTATCAGAATACTATTATCATTCAATTAATTGCAGCATGATTTTTGAATAGATATTTAATTATAAATTTAACTGTTAGTAAAGTATATACACATATTGTAACATTTGAATTTTTACTTCGTAATTATTGTTTGAAATCAAATATTATTAAAAAATGAGACAACTAAAAATTACAAGGCAAGTAACTAATCGCGACACTCCATCTCTTGACAAATACTTACACGAGATTGGAAAAGTTGAGTTGATTACTGCCGATGAGGAAGTTGAGCTAGCGCGAAAAATTAAACTGGGCGATCAAAAAGCATTAACAAAATTAGTAAACGCTAATTTACGTTTTGTAGTTTCTGTATCAAAACAATATCAAAACCAAGGATTAAGCTTGCCAGATTTAATTAATGAAGGGAATTTAGGTTTAATTAAAGCTGCTTTAAGGTTCGACGAAACAAGAGGTTTTAAATTTATTTCATATGCTGTTTGGTGGATTCGACAATCAATTCTTCAGTCATTGGCTGAGCAAGCTCGTATTGTTAGATTACCGTTAAATAAAATTGGTGCTATTAATAAGATAAATAAATCTTTTTCTAAGCTTGAGCAACAATATGAACGCGAACCCACTGCTGACGAAATTGCAACAGATTTAGATATTGGACAAAAAGAAGTAAAAGAGTTTTTAAAAAGTTCTGGTAGACATATTTCAATGGATGCTCCATTAAATTCTGAAGATGATGGCGACATGTATGACGTTCTTTCTTCTAATGATGCAGAATTACCAGATAGCGATCTTATTTCTCATTCGTTAAGAATGGAAATAGAAAGAATTCTAACAACTTTATCACCTCGCGAATCTGATATTGTAAGACTTTATTTCGGATTAAGTGGTAAACACGCATATTCTTTAGAAGAAATTGGCGAAGAGTTTGGCTTAACCAGAGAAAGAGTCAGACAAATTAAAGAAAAAGCAATCAGAAGATTAAAACACACTTCTAAATCAAAACTTTTGAAATCGTATTTAGGTAACTAACAACTAGATAACCCAACATTAAAGAGGAAATTCATTTTGAGTTTCCTCTTTTTTTTATTAGTGTATTATCTTATTTATCAATGTATACTTTTGACACCAATTTCACTAATTAATCTCAAAAAAAATTCACATTCCATGGTCTGTGACCCACAGACCACATAATTTGAACCATAACAAAATCTTTTGATTAAATTATTAATTTATCTAATTTTACTAAAAAAAAATCATGATTGCTCCTTCCCTATTATCGGCAAATTTTACTATTTTAAATGATGAAATTAAAATGCTTAACCAAAGCGCTGCCGATTGGATTCACCTTGATATAATGGATGGTGTTTTTGTTCCTAATATAACTTTTGGTTTTCCGGTAATTAAACAAATTAAAAAAATTGCCACAAAACCCCTTGATGTTCATTTAATGATAGTTCAGCCAGAAAGATATTTAAAAGAATTTAAAGATGCCGGTTCTGATATCCTTACCGTTCATTACGAAGCTTCTGTTCATTTACACAGAACCTTGGAAGCAATAAAAGCTTTAGGAATGAAAGCTGGAGTTTCATTAAATCCTCACTCACCTGTTAGTTTGCTTAATAATGTTATCGAAATTGCAGATTTGGTTTTACTAATGTCAGTTAACCCTGGATTTGGCGGACAAAAATTTATTTCTGAAACATATCAGAAAATATCTGAAACTAAAGAACTCATTCTAAAAAAGAATTCTAAATGCCTTATCGAAATTGATGGTGGAGTTGATATTAATAATGCCGAAAGACTTTATAATATAGGTGCAGATATTCTGGTTGCAGGTAATGCAGTTTTTTCTGCATCAGATCCAACGCAAATGATTAAAGATATTAGTGCTTTGAAAAAATAAAAGAAAATGAAATCTATTTCATTTTTCATTTTAGTTTTTTATTTGTCTGTAATTAATATATCTGCTCAACCTACAATTGGATTAATTCAAAATTCAGTGGGTACTTCTGAAGGTTATACACTTTTTTCGCCAACAGCTTACACACAATCATACCTTATTGATAATTGCGGAAGATTAATTCACGAATGGAGCGGTTCACACAATACAGGTTTAGCAACTTATCTCTCAAATAATGGAAATTTAATAAGAACAGGACTTATTCCTGGATCATATTATGCTGTTGGAGGGAAAGGTGGTGCAATTGAAATTATTGATTGGAACGATAGTATTATTTGGTCATACGAACATTACGCTGCTACTTATTGTTTACATCACGATATTTGCGAATTACCAAATGGGAATATTATTGCATTGGCCTGGGAAAGAAAAACCACCACAGCAGCAACAAATAGTGGAAGAAACCCTACATTATTAAGTGGGGACTTATGGTCGGAAAAAATTATTGAAATTCAACCAACTTTTCCATCGGGTGGAAATATAGTTTGGGAATGGCATTTATGGGATCATCTTGTACAAAATTACAGTTCTACAAAACCAAATTATGGTGTTATTGAAGACCACCCGGAATTACTTAATTTAAATTATTTAGGAACAGGATTAAATTATACCGAATGGCAGCATTTTAATTCTATTGATTACGATCCAGTACGTGACCAGATTTTAATTTCATCACGTTATATGTGCGAGATTTATATAATAGACCATAGCACCACAACAGCTGAAGCATCAGGACATGCTGGTGGAAACTACGGAAAAGGTGGTGATTTTTTATATCGCTGGGGAAACCCCGAAGCTTATAATCGAGGCACTACTACAGACAGAAAATTATTTGACCAACATTGTGCAAAATGGATTACAGATTACATGCCCGACTCTAATAAAATTATTATTTTTAATAATGGTGTAAACAGACCTGGTGGAAATGCTTCTTCTGTTGATATAATGTTACCACCAAAAGACTCTTTGGGAAATTATTTTATTGATACTTTAAACGTTTATGGTCCTGATTCAATTGAATGGACATACTCTGCAACAATAACTACAAGCATGTATGCTCCCAGAGTCTCGGGCGGACAAAGACTTAGGAATGGAAATACTTTAATTTCGCTAGGACCGCAAGCAGATATTTTTGAAGTTGACAGCAATAAAAATAAAATTTGGGAATATATAGGACCTGTCGATAACAATGGACCTGCCGACCAGGGAACAAATTTAATTTCTAATTCATTTTTTAAAGCTCAGAGATATAACTTAGATTTTCCAGGTTTCTCAGGACATGATTTAACTCCTGGATTACCTATAGAAATAAACCCATTACCATATGAATGCAATACAACTATTATAAATGTAAATAATATTAAAGAAAATAATGTTTCAGTTTTTCCTAACCCCAGTTCAGATAAGATTTATATAAAAGGTATAGAATCATCTTACATTTATAAAATATATGATATTACTGGAAAAAATTTAATTTCAGGGAATTCTAACAGCGAGCAGAATATTGATATCTCAAAACTAACACAAGGTATTTATTTTTTAAAAATAAATTCGGATAAAACAGTTCTGGCATTTAAAATTATAAAAAATGGTAATTAATAAAAATTTAAATTGTAATACATATACATCCAACATCAATCGAATAAGTATTACGTAATATAAACTATAAGCTAGTTAGCAATAATAATTAAAAAAAGACAACTCTATGAAAATTTCAGTATTTACTTTGACAACTTTATGCATAATTACTTTTTTGCATGTAACTGGACAAACAATTAGCTGTAAAATTTGGAAGACCCAAGATTATAGTAAATTTCCAGACTCATTAAACATTCCAAATAACTACTCTTGTGATCATTGTACTTGGAATTTCTTAAAAGATGAACAAATAAAAAATTTAAATTCATATGTAGCAGTACATCTAACTTTTTCTGGACTTTTAGACACTTGTTTTTTTCTTAAAAATAAATTCGAAAACATTTCATTAATTAAAAAAAGCAATAATAAAGTTCTTCATCCATATGCTCTTTTGTGGGAAGGAGAAAGTGAAAGCACCAGCAATATTCCAGGTGATTACATTTCTAAAATCCAATATATGACAAATAAATTTAGAGTAAATAACTATAAAGTAAACATTGTTCCCAAAAAAAAGTATGACTTAATTATGATGTTTAATGAAGCAGAAATTGGTGACTCGCTAATTGTTGAAAATTTCATCAAGACTCTAATAATTAAATAATTACTATTGCTAACACTATGTTAGAATTTAGCAGGCTGTTATGGGCAACTTGACACAAAAAACAAAAGTCAAACCTTTTAACGGTTTGACACCAATTGCAAGCAATTGCCTGCCAAATCCAACATGCCAACGTTAGCATTAATTGTAAAAAAACTACTACAAGTATTTTTAATAAAAAATTATAGCATACATGAATAAAACCATAATAATACTTGCATTCATTCTCTTTGGACAATTTACTGTTTTGTCTCAAATTGATAGTATTTCTACTATAAAATTGCAAAGAATTAATGACTACGGGACACCTGTTGAGAAACTCATTAATCCATTTAAAAGTGTTTCAATAGTAACAAATTCAGAAAAAAAAATCAAACTTGACTCAGTTCGTTTTATTGGTGATTCTATGATTATTGCAACAAATGATACGGTTTTAGTATCTGACATAGTTCGTGTTAATGCAAAAAGACAAAGTGTTCCCAGAATTATTCTTGGTACTTTGACAGTGTAAGCTTCCCCATTCTTCGGCCATTTTAAAATAGAAAACTAAAAAAGTTTTATTAATTTTAAATGGAAGAAAACATGAAAAAAACACAGTTTACCGAGAACCAGATCATTGC
>CAIQJL010000233.1 GCA_903872185.1 uncultured Bacteroidota bacterium
AATTCTTTTAATTTATGTCTTTTACAATATGTTATTCTAGTTATTTTCTTATAAAGCCCAGGACACCCATGAAAAGTCACAATTTACGCTGCAAATTGTTTGTGATTTCTTTCAGTAATTAAATGTTTGTGTAAATTAATATTAAACGGATTATTTCTTTCCTTAATTCCTCTAATGTCAAATATCGTGTAGATGTATATTTTTGCAATGCCACATTCTTTGCATTCTTTTGGGTTGTCAATTACTATTTCTTCTACTTCTATAGATTCTTTTTTGTAAAAATATTCCTGTGGTATATTTCCTCTGTTTGAATATATTCCGTAATACCTCACAAGCTTGAAGTATGGCAATGGAACATGTTGCAATAGTCTAGGGAAGAAATCTCTGTAATTCAATTCTAAAATCTTTTCTAATGGCATATTGTTTTCGTCACGATCTTTATTGTCCTTATGCATGAAACTAATAAATTCACCTTCAATATTGGTTATTTTATGCTCGCTTATACAAGCACGTTTGGAGTATCTGCCAATATATCTAATTACTTTCTCAGGTGTTTCCATTGGTGGCTCCAAATGAAGAATCCAATCATTTTGGTTTACTTCCTTAATAAATTTCATAAAGTCCTGACGATTGATGAAATCATTGTCAAGTTGCCCATTGTCGTACATTGCAATTAATTCGTCCTCAAATTTACATCTGAATTTCTTTTGAAGAAAATGATAGTTTACAAATTCATTTTTAATTTTCTTCAAGTTGTTGTATTTGGGTCTTATGCCACCCCATGAAACAATCATATGAACATGTGCATGAAAATTCTTTTCTTCTCCAAACGTATGTAAAACGGAAATTATACCAATGTGAATGCCATATTTGTTAAACATCCAATCTTTAAAAGTATCTGCTGAAGTGCGCATTAATACACTTAACAAAGCATACTGATTACGTTTTATTAATCCAGTCAAGCTGTGAGGCAATGTGCAAACAATGTGTCGATGAGGAATATTTAACATTCTTAATTTTACTTTTTCTGCCCAAAGAATGGTGTCTTTCCAGCTACATGTGGGACAAAATCTATTTTTGCAGCTATAATACATTTCACTTATTTCTCCACAGTCAGGGCAAGCATATACATCTACACCTAAAACTGCTGTTCTGCAAACTCTAATGGCATTTACTGCTTTATATTGTTCTGGTCGTATATATTTCTTGGGGTTTTTAGCGTATTCGTCCCACCATGTATTAAAAAAATCAGCAAGTCTGTATTTCTTTTTAGGTATTTCTTTAGTTGCAATATGTGAGCAATTTGAATGCATAACAAATATTAACAAATTATTTACCCGTTCTTATTTGATTACGAAAAATCATATTATTTATTTGGTCCTCTCCGTAATGACTAAATACGACATCTTCAGTGCCACCACAATATGTGCATTCTGGCTCAGGAGTAAAATGCAATTCACGAACTTCATCAAAATATACATCTTTTATTTCTACCTCAAATATATTAAGGCAATTACTACAAGCAAATTCAATTTTTATTTTCATTTTGTCAATTAGTCATCGTTATTATGCATATTGTTATTCCTTGCAATGTGCTGTGTTTCATGCATTACATATAACACTTGTATATTCCCCACTAGTGGGGAATATGCACATTATATCTATAGCTATAATGGTTTTGTAAGTTAAATAATGTCAGTGAGATATTCAAATTTAAATATTTCATTATCATTTATTCATTTTTTAAAAAATCAATTTAATTTAGTGTGGGTTATTCTATATATTAAGGAATAACCTTAACTGATTTTTTAAAATCTTTATAAAAATAGTTTATTTAATAATCATTTCAAATTTAATCTATATTCAAATTATCCAATGGACTTTTAATTTGTCCAAAGGCTTTTGTTGTTACATGAGTATAAATTTCAGTTGTTTTACTGCTCGAATGACCTAACAATGTTTGAATGTATCTTAAATCTGTTCCGTTTTCAAGTAAATGTGTTGCAAAACTATGACGAAGTGTATGTACTGTTACACGCTTTCTAATTTTAGCTTTGTCTACTGCTGCACGTAATATGTTTTGAATGCTAGTATCAGAATATTTTGTGTGATTTGGACCTTCAAATAACCATGTTTTAGGCTTATATTCTTTAAAATATTTTTTCAAAACTTCCAGGGTTATAGGAGATAGAATAGTATAACGATCTTTTTTACCTTTTGCTTGTTCCACTAAAATTTGCATTCTTTTTGAATCAATATCTTTTACTTTTAATGATAAAGCTTCTCCGATTCTTAATCCGGCTGAATATATTGTCATTAATATTGCCTTGTGCTTAATATTCTCCGTAGCATTTAATATTTTACTTACTTCTTCTACGTTTAGAACTACCGGAAGTGTTTGTTCTTTCCTCGGTCTTTCTACAAGATATATTTTTCTATTTCCACCTAATACTCTTTCATAATAAAATTTAACCGCATTAATTGCTTGATTTTGGGTTGAAGATGATACTGCTCTATCAAATACTAAGTGACGTAAATAATCAGTTATCATTGACTCTTCAATATCGTTTAGTTCAAATGTATGGTAAAAATTAATGAAGCCCTCAAACATTGCTGAATATACTTTTATGGTTTGCTCGCTATATCGCATTTCCTTTAGTTTTAAAATATATTCCTGAGGGCAACGACGATAATTAGGTATGTTATATGCGGTATATTTAGCTTTTTTCTCTGATTTACTTTCATTCTCTTCCTCAAAAACACATTTCAAATTCAGATTTTCTGCATATTGCTTAATATCAATTAATATTTTTTCTGTATAAGGTATGCTCCAATATTGATATTTGGCATTCCAACTATTAAATGGCATTGATTTAATCGCACTTGTAAGATCTTTATTTGAATTGAAAAATAGCTTTAATCGTCCATTATTTGTTTTTATTATTAATATTTCGGTCTTATCAATCTTTTTATAAACCTCAGGAGCAGTATTTATTTCAATTTGTTCATGTATTATGAACTCGCAAATCCGATTTTCAAAATAATTCTGTAATTCTTTTAAATTATAACCATAATTAGGCAAAATCCAGCAAAATTTATTTTTATCCCAACGAGAATATTTAAAACTGGCAAGGAAACGAGTGTCATTATCGTTTGCGGGCAACTGAACAGCAATTTGACTTCCAAAAACATTGATTTTTACATTGCCATTAGGTAAAAAACCAATATTTTTTTTAATTGTCGGTTTGTTTGGTGTAGGGTTTATTTGTACTTTTTTATTTTCATTTTGTTCTTCATACTCACTAATTCTTTCTTTAAAATAATTCTGCAATTCTTTTAAATTATCCCTATAATTAGGTATAATCCAACAAAATTTATTTTCATCCCAGATGCAAAACTTGAAGCTTAAAAGAAAGCTTGCGTCATCGGCATTTTCAGGTAAATGAATTTCTATTTTCTTTTCAGAAACACGAATTTTAACATTTGTGTTTTCTGAAATAGTAACACCTGTTGTTGACGAAACATCTGCAATATCTGTCATATTTTTAAGAATCTCTATCTTCTTTTCAACAGTGTAAAATTCTTCTTTTTTTGCCGTAGTATTATTTGAATTTGTCTTATTAGGTAAATTGTTATTTGGAGTATTTTCTTTTTGAAGTACCATTTCAGGGAACAACTTCTTTAACTGCTCAATTACTTCTTTCGTGTGGGCCACGTACCATGATTTTTTTGTTTGACTCCACTTTAATGATGGGATTATTCTTAATTTTGAAAGGATTTCGTCATTAATTTTGAAAATAACAAATATTACAGGATTATTCCTGTGAGTTCCTTTTTCGAGTTTAATGGTAGGTGTCATTTTAGTAACTAGATGAAAATGTACTATAAAAATAGTAAAAAGTAAGTAATTATAAAAGACAGATACAGAAATTAATTTTATTTTTACTCATTAATTAAACTACAATAAAATGATATCAAAACCGCAAAAAAATAATTCTACAAAATGTTTAGAATGTGGTAAGAAACTACCAGGCCGCATAGGTCAAAAGTACTGTAATCCTAATTGCAAAGCTGCTTTTCATTATAGAAATTCTAAACTAAAAGAACCGAGTATATATACCAAAATTGTAAATCAATTAAAATTAAACAGAAGAATATTAAAACAACATTACCTTTCTGGAAAATTGAAATTGGATAAGGAAATATTGATTAGCGAGGGCTACGATTTTTTTTATTTTACTCAAACCGGGAAAGATAAAAACGGAAAACCTTTTTTTGTCCTTTTCGAATTTTATTTGCATGAATTAAAAGAAGCTGGAAAATATAAGCTTACAATTTGGCACAATTAGATTTAAAATAGAATTATTTAACAATGTTTATTTATCTGAATTTTACCTTTTTCTCACAGCACCGCCCCGTCAGTCACATGTCTTAATTGTAAACAAAATGATTGACAAGCTATAATTCGTTATAATTAAACACTTTTCAAATATAAAATAAAAAATCACTCTAACAAAAAAGAATATTAATTGTTACGAGGATTTTGGGGATTATTTCACATGTTAAATAACATGTTTTATTAATTGTTTTGATTAAACAAAGAACAAAAAACAAAATGGTTTCGGAAATTTATTTATGAGGGTAGTTATATTAGTTAAGGAAAAGACAAACGGAAAAAAGTATAATATAACATTCAGATTAATATCTAATTTCATTGTTTTTATAAAAAATCCAATGTGTGTACTTTTGTGTGTACTAAAATAAATAAGCCTTTCAGTATTATTCTGAAAGGCTTATTATCCTTGCTCCCCAGCTTGGACTTGAACCAAGGACCCCCTGATTAACAGTCAGGTGCTCTGACCAACTGAGCTACTGAGGAATTTGGGAGTGCAAAAATAGTGGATTTTTTATAAAATAAAAATACATTTGTAAAAAATTTAAAATTATAATTTATGTCAGGAGTAATTGGAATAGGAAATGCACTAACAGATATTATGACTAAGCTTCATAATGATGAGATATTAAGCAAGTTGGAATATCCAAAAGGTAGTATGCAATTAGTTGATAAAACAGCATCACAAAAAGTTTTAGAAGTAATAAAAGATATGCCTCAAACTATCGCTTCGGGCGGAAGTGCAGCAAATACTATTCACGGATTAGCAAAGCTTGGTGTAACAACTGCCTTTATTGGTAAAGTAGGTGTTGATAAATTTGGAACTTTTTTTAGTGCCGATTTAAAAAATAGTGGAATTTCACCAATACTATTAAATAGCGAAACTGAGTCGGGTTGTGCAATAGCAATGGTTACACCTGATTCTGAAAGAACTTTTGCTACTTTTTTAGGTGCGGCAGTAGAGTTGACTGCAAATGATATTAAAGAAGAATATTTTTCGGGATATAAATATTTTCATATTGAAGGCTATTTATTACAGAATCATGAATTAATGATTAAAGCGGCTACAGAAGCTAAAAAAGCAGGCTTATTAGTTTCATTGGATTTGGCAAGTTTTAATGTTGTTGAAGCAAATAGAGAATTTTTACACGATTTTGTAAAGAAATATGTTGATATAGTTTTTGCAAACGAAGAAGAAGCAAAAGCTTATACAGGAAAAAATCCTCAGGAATCATTACATGTTATTGCTGATGAATGTCAAATTGCTGTAGTGAAATTAGGTAAAGAAGGATCACTTGTAAAGAATAACGGAAACGTTTATACCATATCTTCAATTAAGGCAAATAGTATTGATACAACAGGTGCTGGCGATCTATACGCTGCTGGTTTTTTATACGGACTAATAAATAATTTAAGCTTCGAAAAATGTGGTAAGATAGGTTCGCTATTGTCAGGTAGGGTTATTGAAACTATTGGGGCAAAAATGAGCGAAGAAGTTTGGAGCGAAGTTAAAGCTCAGGTAAAATTAATTGAAGCAGAATAAAATTTTAAAATAGCGCAAAAGCCTTGGGTCATTCTGAGGCTCTCGAAGAATGGGAGGTGGGATTATCTTTCGAGAACCTCAAGATGACTTGTGTTGAAAGTAGAGATTTTGACTACAAAAATTATAAATAGTAATTTCAAATGACTGAACATTATAATTCACAGCTGCAATTAGCTTCTGATTTTGTTCAGTACACAAACAAATCAATATTTTTAACAGGGAAAGCAGGTACAGGGAAAACTACTTTTCTTCATAATTTAAAGAAATCTTCACCAAAGCGTATGGTTGTTGTTGCACCAACTGGTGTGGCAGCTATTAATGCAGGTGGAGTTACAATACATTCGTTTTTTCAGCTTGCTTTTGGACCGCATATTCCTTTAAGTGAAATTGGTGAAAACAAACAGCCTAACGTAAATCAACCAAATCCTAGCCATAAAAAGTTTAATCGAGAAAAGATTAATATCATTAAAGGACTGGATTTATTGGTGATTGATGAAATTTCGATGGTTAGAGCTGATATGCTTGATGCAATTGATGAGGTTTTAAAAAAATATAAGGATAAGTCGAAACCATTTGGTGGTGTTCAACTTTTAATGATTGGTGATTTGCATCAGCTTTCGCCAGTTATTAAAGATGAAGAATGGAATATTCTTAAAAATTATTATGAAACAGTTTATTTTTTTAGTTCTAAGGCATTAAAGCAAACCCAATCAGTAAGTATTGAACTTAAGCATATTTATCGTCAGACCGATACTTATTTTATTGAAATGCTGAACCAGATTCGTAATAATAAAATAGAACCTAAAACTCTTGAAGAATTAAATAGCAGATATATTCCTGATTTTTCTGCAGAAGATAACGAAGGGTACATTATTTTAACAACACACAATGCAAATGCTCATCAAATAAATGAAACCAAACTTAAAAAGATTAAGCTAAGTTCTAAAAAATTTAAAGCCGAAATAAAAGACGATTTCCCAGAGTATTCTTATCCTACAGAGCTTGATTTAGAATTGAAAATTGGTGCGCAGGTAATGTTTGTGAAAAATGATAGTTCGCAAGCTAAATTATTTTATAATGGAAAAATTGGTAAAGTAACCAGAATAGAAGATGAAGTAATTTATGTTAAATGTCCCCTAGATGCAGTTGAGATTCCTGTAGATAAAGAAGAATGGCAGAATGTTAAATATTTTCTTGATGATGAGACTAAAGAGATAAAAGAAAATGTAATAGGTGTTTTTACACAATATCCATTAAAATTAGCCTGGGCTATAACAATTCATAAAAGTCAGGGATTAACTTTTGAAAAAGCTATTATTGATGCTAATGCATCTTTTGCTCATGGTCAGGTATACGTTGCGCTTAGCAGGTGCAAGACTTTTGAAGGGCTGGTATTAAGTTCACCAATTACAATGCGATCTGTTAAAACAGATAATACTGTATCCGAATTTTCTGATGGTGTTAGAAATAATGAACCAGATGAAAAACAATTAGAGGAGTCTAAAATTGCATATCAGCAATCTTTGTTATATGAGTTGTTTGATTTTAAAGGTATAAAAAGCAGAGATTATTATTTGCAAAAGGTATTAAATGAAAATTCTAATATCATTCAAAAAGTTCAAATTGATAATATAAAACAAAATTGCGAATTAGCTGAGACTGAAATTTTTTCTGTTTCTGAAAAATTCAAAGCGCAGTTAGTCCAGATATTTGCAAATAATCACTTACCACAAGAAAGTTCAGAAATTCAGGATCGGGTAAAAAAAGCATCTTCATATTTTTTAAATAAAGTTGAAAGTGTTTTATTGTTATTTGTTAATGAAATAACAATCGATATTGATAATAAGGAGATTAAAAAAGTGATTTATGATATTTTAGAAAAGCTACAGAAAGATATTTTTGTAAAGTTTATTAGTCTTAAATATTGCGTTAATGGCTTTGAAACCCTAGCATATATTAAAACAAAAGCAAATGCAGAGATTGATTTTAAATCTAATATTAAAGCAAAACAAAGTATAAAATTTGAAGGAGTAAAAGATTCGCAACATTCTTCACTGTACATAGAATTAAAGAATTGGCGTAAAATGTTAGCAGAGGAAAATGAATCCGACGAATATATGATTTTGCCATATAAAGCAATGGCTGAACTTTTAAAATTTTTACCAACATCAATTGGCGAACTTAGGGGTATAAAAGGTATTGGAGAGAAGAAGATAAAACAATTTGGGCACGATATTATAGAAATAATTTCATCGTATTGTGAAAGAAATAATATAGAAAAACAACAAATTGAGTTGAATGTAAAGACTAAAAAGCCGAAAGTTGAAAAAAGAGAGAAAGTTGATTCAAAAAAACTTAGTTTGGATTTGTTTAAATCAGGTAAAAGTATTGATGAAATTGCATTGGAAAGAAATTTTGCAAGATCCACAGTAGAAGGCCACTTAGCGCATTACGTAGGAATTGGCAAACTTGATATTTATGATGTGGTTTCAAAATCAAAAGTCGAAGAAGTTACGGATTATTTTAAACAAAGTAATTCAAAATCTATAGTAAATGTAAAAACAGCTTTAGGTGATAACATTTCATACGGAGAACTCAGATTTGTATATAAATATCTTGAATTTGTAGCAAATGAGTAGGATTAATTCTTGATAAATTTGCATCCGCCTTTATAATTATCTGATAAAACAGAAATGTAATAAACACCTTTTTGTAAACTTTTTGTTGAGATTTGAATTACATCCTTTTCAATATTTGATGTTTGAAATTGTTCTGTTATTACTTTTCCAAATATATCAATAATCTTTAGCGAAGTAGTAATTGAAAATTGTGAAGGGAGTTTAATCCATAATAAATCAGTTGTTGGATTTGGAAATACTATTAAATTTTGGTTTTTTATTTGTGAATTAATTGATGTAATAGTTGATAGCGGTTTCTTTATCCATATCGGATTTGTATAACAATGAAATGTTTCTTCAGGTTTACAATATAAAACAGATTGTGAATTATAATTAATGTAAGTTGTTAGTTCTGCTCTTAAATAAAAATATTCATTTTCAGCAATACTGTCATTGGTAACAATGTGTTCAATTATTGAATCAAGATTAAAAATCAAATTTTGATTTTGTAAAATAGGGTTAAAATTTAATAGTAAAGAATGTTCTCCGTTTATTGTTCCTGTAATTATTTTTACTTCATTAATAGAACCATATTCTGGTGTTGTTGCAAGTTCTACTATAAGTTTTGAATGATAATATTCTAAAGAATCAAGAATAGCTTCTTGACCTGGAATGTATTCGATTGTGTTATCAGTTTCGTCGGTGCTTAATCCTATTGAAACTATTGGTCCATCTGAAATAATTACGTTTCCGTTTTTTAATGCGTTTAAAACATTATTCCCATTATTTCCCATTCCGTTCGGACAATAAACTAAAGTAGATGGTTTCCCTAAAGCATTATCATGAATATCTGCTATAACACCCATTACAAAATCTGTATTTGAATAATTAAAATTACCATGTGCATCACTACCAGCAGAAATTGAGAATCTATAATTAATTATGCTATGATTTAAGTTCTTTTCAGTTAATCCTTTTTTCCAAAAGAAGCGAGTAGCGTCAAAATTTGAAAGAAAACGATTAAAATGGTACATGTTGTTTTGTGTGTCATATGGTGTAAATGGGATGATTTCAGAATCGTAATTCGCATTCCAGGGGTTCATCATTTCATCAGTAGTGGTTAAAGAGTTTCTGGTATTCCATATTTCTCCACCAATGATTGTGCTTTTGAAAAGCATTTGATTCTGATTTTGAGAATAAAAATCTGAAGGTGAACTTAGGTCATTACAGATTATTTCATCAAAACCATTTACTGGAGTACCATTTGCAGAATAATCGGCATCGCCAACATTCCAAATGCCGCCATCAACTAGTGAAGAAAGTTCATCACCAGAAGAAAATGGGTGAGCTGCAAAAGCAAAACCATTAACTTCTGAAAGTTGAAAAAGAACATCATTTATTTCTAAAGAAGTAGGTGAAATATCCCCATCTCCGTCACCTAAATACGAAAGAGAGTATGGCGAACTTTCAGATGGATAACAAAGCAAATGAATAATATTCCCAGCGCTGTTATTTACAGAAACTTCTGTTGCTCCAATGTAAATCATTGATGTATCAAACATGTTAAAGGATTGAATTTCTGCAGTTCTTTTATTCCAGTTATCTTGAATATTGGTTCCATAATTATCATAATCGCAGGAATGATCATTTATCGTAATCCAGTCTATTCCAATTGATTTAGCAGCTTCTTTAGTTGAAGATAATGGCAATCCATATTCTGCAGAATTATTTGTGTACATCGAATGATAATGAGCATCGCCTCTATACCAGTTTGAAAGTTTTGGTAAATCTTCATTATATCTGAAAACCCTTAAGTAACTTTTAACATCGGTTTGCCAGTTTAAAGAAAAATCAACTTTAATATCAATTATATCATTAAACCCAACAAGTTTTTCTGGTGGAATTGTAAAAGTAAAATACCATACTTTTTGTGTTATATCAACATATGTGCAGTTGTCTGGCCAAATACATGTGTCTGAAGAAAAACCAATTGAAAATTCATCGTCTTTTATTGGCAGGCTGGCATCAAAAGGTTGTATTTCGAATGTCGCATCATATTCTGACTTAGCTGAAAAAAGCGATAAAAAATCGTTATTATTATATGTGTCAAATATTATTGGAGTACCGAAAGAAGTATCGTTTGCATTTTTAATATAAATATTAATACAAATTAGTTCTGCATTATTTCCAATAACATCAGCATCTTTTACAAATATATTAACTGGAATTCCATTTAAAATTCCAGAGGAATTTGTTTTTTTTATTCTCCATGGTGCATCGGCAAGAATATCACTTCCTGGCTCATTACTTTGTTTTTCTTGAGAATATAATTTAAATGAAAAAAAAGTAACTAATGTGAGAAATAGAAATAAATTCAGTGAATTCATTTAAATTTTGGGTTTTAGTTCATTAATGGTTAGTTTAATAAACCCAAAAATATTTAAAATGATTATTAATTTCTATGATAATGCAGAATGTTATTGAATAAAAGCAAGTTGAAGAAAAATGATCTATTTTTTTGGCACAAAGTAGAAATCATTTACCCCATATAGCTTTTCGTCATTTGAAGCTTCTGTTAATTCTTCATGTTCTCTTAACAGACAAGTTTTATAACCTAAATCTTCAAAAAGTGTAATTACAAATTTTCTATTTTCCTCTCCACCAAGTTCACTTTGAACTAATGGTTTGTATTTTGAAAGTGTGTTTTTTAAATTTCCAAAAACGTATTGCTCATATCCTTCAACATCACATTTAATAAAATCAACTTTTGATACGTTTGCGAATAACTCATCTGGAATTCGCATTGGAACTTCAAAAGTTTGAGCAATATTCTCTTCTCCGTTTTTAACAATATGAGTCATGCCATGATGAATAACTCCATGTACTAGCGGAGTTCCCATATTTACAGTAGAGTTTTCGCCACCCAAAGCAAAAGGGAGTAATTCTGTTTTTTTACAAATATTCTGCGAAACGTTTTTCTTCCAAATTTTGCCAAAAAGTGGGATAGGCTCAACTGAATAAAGTTCACCTTCTTTTCCTGCAAATTTAGCTAAAAAATGACTGTAATACCCGACGTTTGCTCCAATATCAATACATGTAAAACCAGGTTTAATTATTTTTTTTAGAAAGAATAATTCTGGGTATTTGCTTTTAAAAAACCCTAGGTTTACTAATCTTAGGTATATAAAACTTACAAAGCTTAAGTAACCTCCAAATCCTAATGTTTTAAGTAAAATATTGCGAATAGTCTTCATTATTTTATTTCTTCAAAATCAATGTATTCGCCTTTATCTTTGTAATTAGCTGAATTCTTTGATTGATTTTTATTCTGAAAAGTGGTTGTGTCTTGTGGTTGTTGTTTTTCATTAAACTGATTTCCAAAATTTTTAGTTGCTTTTTTAACTGCTCTTTTTAGGAATAAAACTGCTAGTATTCCAAGAATTACAAAGAAGATAAAAACAAAAAAAATGAATTTTAAAATTGAAAATATAAACATGTTCCAGTCATTTTTTAATGCAACAAAGGTAATAACAAAAACAATTTTAAAAAAATCTATGGTATCTATCAGAAATACTGAACTTAAACAAATATTGAATATTTTCTGAAAAGATTTTTGTTGTTAATAAAAAAACTACTATTTTTGCAGTCCAATTTAAAATAACGTTATAAACGAGTAAATATCATGAAAAGGACTTTTCAACCTTCAAATCGCCGTCGTAAAAACAAACACGGATTCCGTGAAAGAATGTCTACAGCTAATGGTCGTCGTGTACTAGCATCACGTAGAGCTAAAGGTCGTAAAAAATTAACTGTTTCTGACGAACGTAAGGGCAAGTAATTGATATTTAATTATATATATTGAAAAGTAAAGAGAAATCTTTACTTTTTTTATTTTATAAAAATTAACTCGTATTTTTAACTTTATATAAAGTATTTTTTACCAAAGTAATTTTAAAAATGGTGCAAAATCAATTAAATACGATTCAGGAAAAGATTCAATTGAAACAGCGTATTTCAACTGACGAAGCGCTTTTTTTGTATGAAAATGCTCCATTAGGTTTGCTTGGTTCATTAGCAAATCAAATAAAAAATCAAATTAATGGTAATAATGTATATTACAATCGTAATATTCATATTGAACCTACAAATATTTGTCTTTACCGCTGTAAATTTTGTTCGTTTTCAAAAGATAGTAATGATCCATTAAGTTGGAATTATTCTCATGAAGATATAATTGAGATAGTTAAGTCGCATATTAAAGATAAAATAACAGAAATTCATATTACAGGAGGTGTTTTTCCAAAACGTGATGTTGTTTGGTTTACCGATCTTATTTATAAAATAAAAGAAACTATTCCAGCCGTTCATGTTAAAGCATTTACAGCAATAGAATTAGATTATTTAGCAAGAATTAGTAAAATTTCACTCGAGGATTGTTTGCAAAAACTAAAAGAAGCAGGGTTGGGTTCATTAGCTGGTGGTGGTGCAGAAATTTTTGATAGTGAAATTAGAAATAATCTTTGTCCTGAAAAAGGTCCCGCAAAACTTTGGTTAGATATTCACGAAAAAGCGCATAATCTTGGAGTTTTTTCAAATGCAACAATGTTGTATGGACATATAGAAAGCTACAAGCATCGGGTTGAGCATATGAATGAATTAAGAAATCTTCAGGATCGAACTCATGGCTTTAATGCATTTATACCATTAAAATTTAGGAAACAGAATAATTTTTTATCTCATCTTCCCGAATTAACTATGGTTGAGGATTTGCGAAATTATGCTGTTGCTAGAATATTTTTAGACAATATTCCACATGTAAAAGCATACTGGCCGATGATAGGCAAAGAAATTGCAAGGTTTGCACTTCATTTTGGTGCCGATGATTTAGATGGAACTATTCACGAAACAACAAAAATATATACGCTAGCAGGTTCTGAGGAGCAAGCGCCAGTAATGTCTCCAACTGAAATTTCTGAAATTATTCTAAGTGAAGGTTTTGTTCCGGTTGAAAGAGATTCCTTGTATAATACTATTTAATTGGTTTATATAGAATATAACCAAACAACCTTTTTTCCGTAAAACAAGTCTTTGAAAAAGATTAAAATAATGGTTATGAATAAAAAATTGTTACTTCTGTTATCTCTGGTAGTTATAACTGCCTTGATGAATTCGTGTTTTAAAGATAAATTTGATTTAAGCAAGCTTTCTACTTCAGTTGACTGGGATCCTAATATGGCTGTTCCTGCAATTCATTCAAATTTAACAATTAGAGATTTGCTTAGGGATTATGATTCTACCGAATTATTTGTTGAAGATCAGACAGGGTTTTTATATTTGATGTATCACAAAGAGGTGTTTTCAATTCCTGCATCTGATTTAGTTACTTTGCCAGATCAGAGTTTTACAGATAATTTTGTTGGCACTAATTTTACTGTTGGTACATTTCCTGCTGGTACAAGTCAAACAATTACAAAAAATTATACTCAGGTATTATTATTTGGGACGGATGTTATAGATAGTTTGACTTTTAAATCTGCAACATTTACAACTAATGTTACTTCAACATTTTTACATACAGGATTACTTACTATAACTTTTCCAACAGTAAGAAAAAATGGTTTACCATATTCAAAAACTGTAAATATTAATACTTCAAATGGAACATTTTCTTCAAATCAGGTGTTTACTGATTTAGCTGGTTATAAAGCAGATTTTACTAATCCTGGTTTTAATCAGATCCCAGTTAACTTAAGCCTGACTTTTGTTAGCAGTGGAGCTCCAATTAATGCGGGAAACCAGGTTAGCTTGGGAATGACAATAAGTAATATTAAGTATTCAATATTATGGGGTAACATTGGACAAAGAAATTTTAATGTTCAGGAAGATACTGTAAACATTGAACTTTTTAACAACACTGTTAATGGTAATGTTTATTTTATGGATCCTAAAATTCGCTTACATATTCGTAATTCTTTTGGTGTTCCAATACTTGCAACTTTTACGAATTTTAAAATATATTCAACAGTTTCAAATTCATATGTAAATTATACTTTTCCCTCAATATATAGCCCATTGTTAATTACAGCACCAACTATACCTGGAATTTATGCCCAAACAGATGTCCAGCTTGATACTAATAACTTTCTGCCAATACGTACTGTAATATCGGAGAATCCAAGATTTGTTTATATTCAAACTTCTGCAATGACTAATCCACCCGGATCAACTCAATATAATTTTGTTACAGATACCAGTCGTTTAGCTGTTGATTTAGAAGTTGAATTGCCTCTATGGGGTCGTGCTTCATGGTGGATAATGCAGGATACATTAGATTTTGATTTTTCAAAATATTATAAAGATTCAGTTCCAGATTTAAATAATCTTGATTGGGTAAAACTCAGAATAAATGTTTTAAATGGTCTGCCTACTGAGGCTGGTGTTCAAATATATCTTACAGATACTTTGTATAATGTTATCGATACAATATTCTCGCCACAAAATATGGATATTGTACAAAGCGGGATTCTTGGTAGCTCCGGAAAAGTTGTTGCTCCAACAAGAAAAACTTCTGAAGTAATGATATACGGGAGCCGATTAAGTGGAATGCTCGGTGTTAAAAAGGCTCTGATTCGTGGATATGTTCATACCACAAACCAAGGCTCAACAAATGTTAGATTTTACTCCGATTATGCTATTGATGTTAAAATGGGAGTCCAGGTTCAGACACATTTTAATACAGGTACAGACTTTTAAAAGGAGGAAAAACAATGAAGAAAATAAAAATATTATTCCTATTAATAATTTTTTGGTCAGCTACAGCAATGATATATGCTCAGCAAAACCAAACACTTTATTTTATGCATAAGGTTCCGCAGTCTAATTTGCTTAACCCTGCAATACAAAATGAATGTAAATTATATCTTAGCGGTTTAGCGCTTCCAATAGTTGGGCAAGTTATGCCTCCAATTTATTTCAATTATAATAATAATGGTTTTGCTTTTAACAAATTGTTTTATTATGGTACTGGAATAATGGCTGATTCTATGATAACTCCATTTCATAATGGTCAAGATCCATATCAGTTTTTAGACCGTTTGAGAAAAGTTAACTATGTTTCTATGGAAACTGATATCGATTGGCTTTCTGCAGGCTATAGATGGAAAAATTGGTATTTTACTTTTAATCTTACCGAAAAACTGGATATTCAGGCAAGTTATCCAAAAGATTTAATTTTTCTTGGATGGGAAGGCAATGGTAAATCATTACTTGGTAAAGAATCTTTTCTTAGTTATTTAGGTGCCAGCGTAAATTGGTATCGAGAATGGGCGTTTGGTGCTTCAACAACAATTAATAAAAAGTGGTCAGTTGGTGCACGAGGAAAGTTGTTATTTGGAAAAGAAAATTTATGGTTTAAGAGCCACCAATTAACATGGAAGACAGACGAAACTGATTATACATACACCTTTAAAGCTGATTGGGAACTATATTCTTCTCAACAAGCTTATGATATAACAAAGTTGCAGATGGATTATTTAAATGATTCTTTAATGTTTGAAATGGATACTGTTTTAGACCCAAGTAATATTACAGGAAAAGACATTAAAAAGATAATCATGGATGGAAGAAATCCTGGTGGTGCAATTGATTTAGGTTTTAAATATGTTTATAATAACAAAATAAACATTTATGGAAGTATTCTTGACCTTGGTTTTATTCGTTATAAAAATAACGTAAATGGTATAAAGGCATCTGGCGAATTTGTTTTTGATGGATGGGATATACAACCTAACTTTAACAGTAATGATTCTGTAGCTCAGGCTTATGCTGATCATTTTAAGGATTCTGTGATTAAATTATTTGATCCTAAATTAGTGAAGAAGTCATACAGCTATTGGCTCGCTCCTAAAATGTATTTAGGTGGAACCTATACAATAAATCCTAAATTTAATGTTGGTCTTTTATTTCGTGGAGATATTTTTCTTCATCGTTTGCACGGTGGTGTAACATTTAGCGGAAATGCTAATCTTACAAAATGGTTTATGGGAACAATAAGTTATACTGTTGAAAATAATTCTTTCAAGCAAGTAGGAGCAGGGGTGTTGTTTAAAATACCTTGGTTTCAGTTTTATATTGTTACCGATAATGTTAACGGATTTATTTGGCCACAAGCTGCCAGAAATGTTAATTTCCGCTTCGGTATTAATATGCTGTTTGGTTGCGATAAAAAACAAACAAGTACACTTGTGAATTAAATTTATTTGTTTATTTGTTATATCTTAATTTTCTTTTTTAAATATTTATTTGTTGTTATTTAGAACCAAATATTTGAATAAAAAGGAATAAACTTTTTATCTTTGCAAAAAATTCTTTATGATTTGTGTTTATATGAATCACAGGAATTTAAATAATCCTAAGGGATTTTATTTTTATAAAAATCTAGAATGAATTTTACAGAATTTAACCTCGATCAACGACTTTTAGAAGGAATCGAGGCAATTGGTTACGAAACCCCAACTCCTATTCAAGAAATGGTTATTCCTGTTATTTTAAAAGGGAATGATTTAATAGGTTCTGCACAAACAGGCACAGGTAAGACAGCTGCATTTTTGTTGCCATTAATAAATAAAATTATTTCCGAAGAACAAGATAATGATATAAAAGCTTTAATAATTGTTCCAACAAGAGAGTTAGCTGTTCAGATTGAGCAGCATTTAGAAGGAATTGCATATTTTGCTAGGGTAGGTTCAATTTCGGTTTATGGTGGCGGTGATGGCCTTGCCTTTTCTCGAGAACAAATGGCGTTATCGCAAGGCACAGAAATAGTAATTTGTACTCCTGGAAGAATGATCTCTCATTTAAATATGGGAAATGTTAGTATTTCAGAATTAAAATATCTGGTGCTTGATGAAGCCGATAGAATGCTTGATATGGGTTTTTATGATGATATTATGAAAATAATTTCATTTCTTCCTAAAGAAAGACAAACATTACTTTTTTCGGCAACAATGCCAACTAAAATCAGACAGATTGCTCGTAAAATTCTAATAAACCCCGTAGAAATTAATATTGCGCTATCTAAACCTCCCGAAAAAATAAAACAGGAAGCTTATATTGTTTATAATTCTCAAAAAATTCCTCTTGTAAGTTATATTTTAAGCGAAAGAAAATTAAGAAGTGTAATAGTTTTTTGCTCAACAAAACAAGGTGTAAAAGATTTAACTAGAGAATTAAAAAGAGCAAGGTTTTCAGTCTCTGAAATTCATTCTGATCTTGAACAACACGAAAGAGAAAATGTATTATTGAATTTCAAAAACAGAACTTTAAACATTTTAGTGGCAACAGATATTCTTTCTCGAGGAATTGATATTGAAGATATTGATTTGGTAATAAATTATGATGTACCAAATGATGGCGAAGATTATGTGCATCGTATTGGTCGTACTGCACGAGCCGAGAACGATGGCCTGGCAATGACATTAGTTTGTGAAAAAGAACAAAGTAAATTTTCTGAAATAGAAGAGTTATTAGGTAATGAAGTGCCAAAGATGGAAGTGCCTGAAAGATTTGGTAAAACACCAGAATATAATCCTAAAAAAAACAAACAAACTGATAGTCATAGAAGTTTCGGAAAATCAGGTTCTGGAAATAAAAGAAATTTTAGAAGAAAGTAAACTATTTTTGACTTTCATTTTTTTTAATAACTTTGATTAATAAATAACTACCAAATATTAATTTCATTTAAAAAAGAACAATTATGGAAGAACAAAAAAAGAAAATGGTACCAGATGCAATTTCTGCAATGATTTGGGGCATAATGTCTTTAGCTGCAATGGCTGCTTTTGGATGGATTGCTGCAATTGTAGCTTTTGGGAAACGTAAAAAAGCACTAGCGCTTTATGAAAGCAATCCAACAGAGTATAGCGAAAAATCATTAAGTATTTTAAAAATGGCTAAAACTTTTAGCATAATTGGCTTAATAGCTTCAAGTTTATTTTCACTAATTTGGATTATATACATAATAGCTATTGTTGCAATGTTTGCATAATTTATTGTGATTTTTATATTATTAAAGGGTTAAGGTTTTATAAAACCTTAACCCTTTAATTTTAAATTGTAGATTAACAATTTTTGGCAGTATATACCTTGATTATAAATAATTATTTTAATAATATTGTTGTGTGAAATATCTTTAATAAGTTAATTATAATTTAAATTATTATTATGGAAGAACAAAATTCAAATTTAGGTGGAACAGTTGGAAAAAAACAAATTGTTCCTGAAGCTATGTCTGCTATGATTTGGGGAATAGTTTCTTTGGCTACAATGGCTATGTTTGGTTTTATTGCTTCTTTTGTTGCTTTTTCAAAGCGAAAAAGAGCATTAGAACTTTATAACGAAAATCCGGCTAATTATAATGAAAAGTCGCTAAATATTTTGCGAACTGCTAAAACATGTGCCACAATTGGATTAATTTCTTCAATCGTTTTTACCTTTATATGGATTGCATATATTGTACTTCTTGTATATATAGTTTCAATGTCAAATAGTTATAATTATTAAAAATTAAAATATGGAAGAACAAAAACAAAATCTTAATAACTCCAATGTAAAAAAGCAAATAGTTCCTGGAGCATTTTCTGCAATGTTTTGGGGAATTTCTTCGATTTTAGCAATGTATATGTTTGGATGGGTTGCCTCTATTGTCGGGTTTTCCAAACGTTCTGCTGCATTAAAATTATATGAAGAAAATCCTAATGTGTATAGCGACAAATCATTAAATATTTTGCGTACTGCAAAAACATGTAGCATGATAGGATTATTTGTTTCGATATTTTCTACATTGTTATTAGTATTGTATATTGTATTTATGGTCTGGATGGCAACGCGTAGCTACTATTCGCCATATTATTAAT
>CAIQJL010000234.1 GCA_903872185.1 uncultured Bacteroidota bacterium
AAAATAAAAAACCACAGCTAGCACGCGGTATAAAAAATTGCCGGGGCAGTAGGTTGTTCAAGGGTTGTAACCCGCTTCAACTTTTGTGTAACTTGATAGGAAATCGCCAGCAATCGGCAACTTTTCATACCGCCATCCGTTAGCGGTCAGCTTGTGTGCGACTATTGAAAGGATAATTTTAAATAGATAAAAATATGAGTATAGAAATGTCTTTAGTATCTAGTGCAACTAGTTTTATTTACAAAATGAATTCTGGAGGAGACTGTCCAAAAGTTGCTAAATCAATGTTTCGTTCAGCTATGGATGTATTGGACAACATAAGATATGAACGAGATCAGGAAGGAGCTGTTCAAAGAGCTTTAAGTCAACTCGAATCGGCATATAGCATAATCCATGATCAAAATAAGAGATATTTTGGAAGAGATTATTTTGATTTACAAAATGAACTTTGCTATAATATTGCAATATTGCATAAAGCTTTAGGTAATTCTAGTACGAGAATTAAAATGTGGATTCTTGACAAAACAACTAGCGATGGTTCTTTTGATTTTGCTGATAAGCATGACTTTATAAGATTAATTGGAGTATCTGATTATGAAAATAAGTTGTCAATTAAGATTAAGCAATATAATGATAAAATTGAAAGTCGTAATGATACTGAGGATTTTTTCCGCTCTATAGGAGGAAGAATATCTTAAATTAGACAGAATCGCTATGAAATTGTAGAACAGAATTTAAAAATAAAAGCCGAACCGCTAACATAGGCTCATAAACAATTGGGGTTTAAGTGGTTGGGCGTGCGTCGCTCTCGCTTGCAAGCTTTCTGCTCGGTTGATAAGGAAGCGTCCACGTAGTCCCCAACTGCTTATACCCTCGTCCGTTAGCGGTCAGGCTCTACGAACAGAGTTTAATTAAAATGAAAGAACTAAAGTTATAAATTTGACAACTGACAATAATAATAAATAACATGCCAGAACAATCACCTCCATTCAATCTGAAGGAAGCAATCGACTTTCTTTTAAAAAGTTTTAAAATTGAGAGATATATTTATTTAGGAATCACGATTCTTTCGATAATACTTCTAGGAATCTTGATTGTGATTCTCTTCAAAAAGCAAGACTTTGGAAATATTCTTGCTATGTTGGGACCAACGGGACTCATTACTTTTTCATTTTCACGAGTTTTGAGAATGTGGTCTGATTGTATAGACTTAGTTAAAACATACATTTCTCAGAAACCTTAAATGCAAACAAGATGAATACAGAGAAAGACAAAAAAAAGCTTGAACAAGCTGAAATTGAAAAATTATCTGAGATTGTAAATAAGAATAAAAAATCCTCACGATACATTGCATTGTTTAGTGCTATAGCCTTTATTATCGGTTTAACTGTTTCCATAACTAGTGTTTTTAATTTGACTAAGGAACAAATTGAAACCACAAACTCGTTGAAGAACAATCAAATTTTAATTGATTCTTTGATTTCAAAAAAAGACATTCTTACAACTCAATTTTCGAAGAAAGATACCATTACTAAGTTCATAACAGAATTTTTGACGACAGTAAAGACTGATTCAACTTTAAGCCAATACTATGCAGATAGAGTTCAGAATTATTATTTGAGAAAAAACCTTCGCTTAGACCAAATAAAGCAAGAGAAAAAATGGTTTAATCAGGAACACCCAAGATCAAAATTGACATTCAATCAATCTGACATTACTGTCAATATCAAAAATGATAATACAAGTGAAGTTTTTGTAAATACTCTTTATTACCCTGACAGCCTAGGAAAGCCAATAGAAATCATTTATCAAATTAAACTTAACAGTGATAATAAAGTTTATTTCGTTAGAAACCTTGAGCCAGAAAAAAAACAGGGAAACCACTGAAAACTTGCCACTAACAATTGTATCCAAAGAACTAAATTTGAAATCGAGCCCTACCGCTAACAGCACCTACCCAAAAGGCGGGGTTTCGTGTTCCAAATACAGTTTTGTGGTTCATGAAACTTTAGTTTTTCAAATCAAGTTTTGTGGTAAAAGTCCCGCCCTTCGGGTAGCTGCGAACCGTTAGCGGCAACTCTGTGAGACCGTCACTTGCAAAATAACAACAGAAAATGGAACAGAAAAAAGATTTTCAGCCAATTGTATTTATTTCATATTCTCACGATAATGAAGAACATAAGAATTGGGTTTTGCAGGTTGCAACAAGGTTGCGTTCAAATGGAGTTGATGTGATTTTGGATAGGTGGAATTTGAAATTAGGAAGCGATCTTGCTTCTTTTATGGAGAGAGGGCTTTCCAAATCGCAAAGGATAGTAAGCATCTGTTCAGATATCTATGTAAGGAAAGCAAATGAGGGTAAAGGTGGAGCAGGTTATGAAAAGCAAATAATGACAGCTGAATATATCAATGATCAAAATTCAAATTGGGTAATACCTTTAATAAAAAACAATCCCAATGAGAGAAAGACTCCAACATTCTTAGGTGGCCGATTGTATATAAGTTTTGAGGAGCCTAATTTGTATGAAACGAAATATGAGGAACTATTGAGAGACATTCTTGAAGAACCAGTTTTACCAATACCGCCTATTGGTAAAAATCCTTTTCAAACAGTAAAAGAATTTTCTCAGCAAAAATTTATTTCCTCAAGTGAAAAATATGTTTCGCCTGCAACTTCAGGGATTGTGACTTTTGACTATTCAAATAATAACGGAACTTATGCTTTAGGTCAAGGAGAATTACTCTTTGAATGCGATTTTTCTAAAGCAAGTGATAGAGCAATCCATATATTGAACGACAGATCAAGTATTAGAGCCGTCGCAATTGTCAAGGATACTGATGATTTTAAAAAAATAAAGGATGCGAGAATTTATGATAACAGTTCCAGAGCAAGAACTGTCAATTTAAATCAGATTGCTATTTATCAGAATAATAACGGTTTTTATGCTGCAATTAAAATACTTGCGATCAAGGATGATAGTCGAGGAAGTGATAATGACGAGGTAACTTTCGAATATTTTATTCAAACGAATGGCTCTCCAGATTTTTCAATGTAATGATACAGTTAAAAAAGAGCAGCCACTAACACGCGGTCATAAAACATTGGTGTTTAAGTTGTTATGCAAGCATTCTGCCCCGCATCAAGTTCGGTGTAACTGGATAGGCAAGTAGCCAGCAATCCCCAACGATTTCATATCGCCGACTGGTTACAAGCAAGCCGAAGAAAAAAGACAACGACACAATGACTATGAAAAAAGTTTTGT
>CAIQJL010000235.1 GCA_903872185.1 uncultured Bacteroidota bacterium
AAAAGCTGAATTAGGTGTTGGATTAAATATTTCAAATATTGGATCAAAACTTTCATATACTGATAATGCTGATAAAGATTTTCTTCCATGCATGATGAAACTTGGCACATCATATAAAATGGATTTAGATGAATACAATAGCATACTTGGAGTTATTGAATTAAGTAAATTATTGGTTCCAACACCACCAATATATTACTCTCAAGGCGAAGCAATGGCAGGTGGAGATACCGCAGATGTTTCTGGTAAATACATTAAATATGGCAAAGACCCTAATGTTTCTCCTGCTACAGGTATTTTTCATTCATTCTGGGATGCTCCTGGAGTTGCTGCAGATCCATTAAATCCAGATAAAAGATCTGTAGGAAAAGAAGAATGGAGAGAGATTAACTGGTCTGTTGGTTTAGAATATTGGTATGCTAAACAATTTGCACTTAGAGCCGGATATTTTCACGAAGATGCAACTAAAGGAAATAGAAAATTTTTTACTGTTGGTCTTGGTTTAAAACTTAAAGTATTTGCACTCGACTTTTCATATTTAATTCCAATTCATCAAAAAAATCCATTAGAAAACACTCTTCGTTTCACTCTTTCATTTGATTTCGAAGGAATTAAGGGCAAAGAAGCTACTGGTACTAAATAATGAAATTCAGAATAGGCCAAGGTTTTGATGTTCATCAATTAAAAGAAGGTTTGCCTTTAATAATTGGTGGAGTTTTAATACCACATACAAAAGGAATTGTTGCTCATTCAGATGGAGATGTATTAATTCATGCAATTTGTGATGCTTTATTAGGAGCTGCAAATCTTGGAGATATAGGAACACATTTTCCTGATACATCAAATGAATTTAAAGGGATAGACAGCAAAATTCTATTAGAAAAAACTGCTTTATTAATTCGTCAACACGGATATGAAATTAACAATATTGATTGTACAATTTGTTTAGAAAAGCCCAAAATAATGTCATTTGTTACAAAAATGAAAGAACAAATTTCAAAAGCTGCTGGAATTAATATTGATGAAATTTCTATTAAAGCAACAACTAACGAAAAGCTTGGATTTATTGGAAGAGAAGAAGGAGTTAGTGCAATGGCAATTGCTTTATTAATTAAAAATTAATTAATATTATTAAGCATAAACAGGCGTGGACGCCTGTATTATATTTTATATGAAAAGCGTCCTCGCTTTACATATGAATTATTTACTATCACTATTATTTTTTCCAGATAAGTTTTTTTCCAAATCCCAATCTATTATCTGTCATTTTTATTAATGTCAATTCAAGCGACCATAAAGTTGTATCCATTAAAGTTGCTATAGGAAAACGATGCAAATATCTTTTTTTTACTTTTTCTAAATTTTTATTTTCTGGTTTTGAAAGTATTCCCTGAAACTGGATTCCTTGAATTTTACCTACAACACTGGTTTCAAGAACAATGGAACCAGCAACAACTGGGTTTATAATTGCTTCATTAATATGTCGTGTTGAAATATCAGAAGTAAAAACCAAACTATTTTCTTCTTCTAAATAAGCATAAAAACAATTTGCACACCATAACTCATTTTCTGACTTTGTAGCTAGAGTTAATACATGATGTTTTTTAATAAAATCAACTATTCTCTTTTCGGGTAGATTTGTTGTCATTGGGTAAATTATTTATTGCCACTAAAACACTAAGGTCACAAAATTACACTAATAAAACTTCTTTATACTTTTGGAATTTGATCCGCCGCGGCGGATTGAAATTTGAAATTTATTACTTCTTTCCGCTTAAATCTTCTTCAGGTTTTTCTTCATCCCACTCAATCATGAACTGTGGTTTTTTTAATTCTTCTTTTTTCTGTTTCTTTTTTGCTAATGTAGTATCATTTTTAAACCAACCAAACTCTTCGTTAAGAATAGTTTTAAGGTTTTCTTTTTCCACTTTTAAATTTTCTTTGATATGTTCTTTTACCATCTTTGTATCATAAGAAATCTTATAATTATCTACATTTCCTTTAATAGATAAGAAAAGACTAGTTCTTCCCAAACCATCATCTTCTACCTGACCAAATTCTTCATTTTCTTTCTTTGCCTTTTTTGCTTTTTTAGATAAAACATCAGACAATAAAACTTTAAGTTTATAATCAAAGTCATTATCAAAAGTATGTTCACCACTAAGTTCAATATTAATTGCCGATGATTTAATTTCCATATGTGGAATAACAACTTTTCTATCTTTTATTAAAAAGTCATTTGTTAAACTTGCAAATTTTATATGCTTAAGTTCAGAGAGTGAAATATAATCTGACAATCTAAATAACGGATCAAAATTTATAAGTTCACCATTACTAATCTGCATTGAGCACGTTGCTATAAGTTTTTTCTGATCAAGTTCAAGTTTTTCATTCCATTCAGACGAAACTTTAATATCGGCATTTATTAAGCCTTTTAAATGTTTATCAAGAATAAAAGTCTGCCCAAAATTTTCGAAAGCATAAAATAGTTGTGTTACATTTATATTTTTAAGGTTTGCTGAAGCTTGCAAAATAATATTATTATGAGAAGACACTCTTAATGCACCATCTGCGTTTGCAGAGCCACCCAAGGCTTCTAGGGAAAGACTTGTAAACGTTAAAACATTATCATTAATCTCAATAAAACTAGATGCTCTTTTAGCTGAAAACTTTCCATAATCAAGATTATCAACCGAAACATTTGCAGCTAATTTTATATTTTTTGGTAATGCAATTCCTGAATTATCACTATCATCATCGCTTGAAAGTAGTTTTTTTAGATCAATATATTTTGAATGAATGCGTGCTTCAATTCCAAGCGGTTCATTATCTAACATCATATAAGCAATAATATTTTTAAAATAGCCAGAAATATCAAAATCATGCTTATTCATTAAAAAAGATAAGCTATCAATTCTTACATCATTGTTATGAAAAGTAAATCCAGCATTAATATCTGTAAACTCATCTTTACTATTAACAAATTGCAAATTTGCATTTTTCAGATTAACTTTTCCTTCAGTAAGTGCTTTACGATATTCGACAGCAGTTATTCCTGAAAGACTAGAAACATTACCAGCAAAAGAAAAATCGGCATTCATACTTCCATTAAAAACTTTTAAAGTATCAATTGTAAATAGATCTTTTATTTGAGATAAATCAAAATTACCCGACACCTTTAATTCTATATGTGGATTCGAGAAGTTTTTTACTTCATAATGTGCAGAAAATATACTGTTATTTATTGAGGCATAAATTGTGTCAATTTTTAAATATGATGTTTTAGCACTTTGCTCCTCTCCGTTAGAAAAACTTCCTTTTGCAAAAACATTATTTAAGGTAACACCTGAATTTTTCTGAGATATTGTTGTTTTATCAATACCAAAAGAGGCTGTTATTAAAGGTGTATTTTCATAATTTAATTTACCTTTTATATTAGTTACAAAGTAAAAAGTTCCATTACTTTCAAAACCCTCAAAATTCTTTTGAATATTTTCTGGCAATGCAGATACAAATGAATTAATATCAATGTCTTTTCCTTTTATTTGCAAATCAATTTTACTATCAGGATATGAATAGTTTCCAAAAACATCAAAAGCCAAATTTTTAATATTAATTCTACCACTTTTTATTTTAAACTGTTTATTGTTTACATCAAATTTTAACTTAAGTGAAATTGCATCATTTTTAATATAATTCACTTTATCAATAGCAAATTTTCTAATCTTTAAATCACCTGCCGTTTGAAGTTCAAAATTATCATCATTAAATTTTCCCGAAACAGAAAAATCAGTCGTTGAACATTTTAATTCCAGATTTTGAGCTTTGTTATAAAATAATACTTTGAATTTTGTTAATCTGACATCTCTTAAATCCAATTTAAATGCAGCTGTGTCGCTATTTTCAGAAGTTTTCCAAAAATGATAATTATCCCCTCCTTTTTTATCAATTAAAATAGTAGAATAACCTTCGTCGATATGTATTGCTTTAATGTTATACTTTTTACTGAAAATATCGAAAATATTAAATTGCAAAAAAACATCCTTGGCTACAAGTAGCGTATCTGAATTTATACCTTTAAATGATTTTTTGTCGTAACCAGGAGCCGACATTGCAACTACGTCATGAAAATTAATACAAGCATCAGGAAATTTCTGTAATACTGAAAAATCTACACTGCCTACTTTAATTTCTGTGCTTAAATAATTATTTATTTTAGAAATAAAATATTGTTTAATATCATCGCTATATGCCAGAGTAATAATTATCCCAGAGCTAATTAATAGAAATATAGCTATACCTATTCCGATTAATGACCTTATTAAATACTTTTTTACCATTGCTATAAAAACTAATGCAATTTATTTAAAAACGAAAGAATAAAGATTTTATGTTACCGAGAGTTATTTACAAACGATTGTGAATAGTAAAACACTAGAAATCGTGATATAAATTTGAAATTGGAGTACGTATTGCAAAGTAGTAATAAGTTGTTATTGAGTCGAATGAAGAACTTCTTTTATGAAAACCAACAATTAATTGCAATCTATTTTTTTGATTGATAGTAATTCCCGCTTCAAAATTTAAATTCATTATACTTTTAGACATAGGTATTTGAGGAAAAAACAAATATTCAGGCGTCGACACAAAAATATTACTACTATAATAAAGTGGAACACCAGCATTTAATGTTTTTACATATGTAAGTTTAACTTGGCAAAAAAGATCCTTATAACCGTATCTTCCTAAAACAACTATTTCATTAAAATTAGCTCCTAACGGATGAGCCAGCGGTTCATTAAAAGCAGTATAACTTTGATTTGTTACAGAAGGGCCATAAGTATATGGATTAACAGAATTATACTCTGCTAGGACAAAAAGATTTTTAATTTTTAGAGGTTCTAAAAACTTCAATCCAATTTGATAACCATTTCTTTTATGTAAACTCCCTTTATCGCTTTTTCGATTGAGGTCATCTAAAACAAATTGCCCATACAGTGTAACTTGTTTTAAAATATTAACTTTTGCAGTAAAACCTATTAGTGCATTATGTTTGTAACGCAAACCATATTGCATAGTTCTAACTCCTATAAAAGGAATAGCAAAATCAATAGGAAGAACATTATTTGAATTTGAATCGGTAGATTGAAACATAATTGCTTCAAATAATCCCAATTCAATTTTTTTATTTAACAAATAACTTAAATAAGAAAATGAGCCATGCTTTCTTTGATAAACAAGAGTTCTTGTATCATATGGTTTTACTTCCTGAAATGCTGTCCATAAATTTATGTATTGAAAGCGCTTAAACGTTGTTGTAACTCTTAAATAGGGATAATTAAATGGCACATCACTCAATAAAAGCGAGCGATACCCATCTCCCAAAAACTGCTTACCATGCCCTAATTGAAAATTAAAATGTTTAGATGGACTATATGAAATATTTCCAAAAGAATAAGAATAATCGTAACCATTATCTTTAAAATTCTTAACCCTTCCTTGCCCTGGAGCAACACCATTTGATCTTATATATTCAGAAATATATTTTTCTGGAAAAGCTTGAGTTTCTAGAATTCCAGAAGTAAAAGAAAACTTTTCGTTTAAATCTCCATTAATAACAATACCTCTTGAATTAACAGTCATTCTGCCTAGACTATCTTTTCCATACTCAACATTTAATAAAGGATCAATCCTAAGATTGAACTTTTCTTTTTTAATTTCTACAAGGCTTTCAACTAATAATTTTTTCCAAATCCAAGGATGATTTTTTCTAACAATAAAAGCACTATCACTTCCAGTTTGGTAAATCAGTTTATCAATTTGAGCATATCCTTCAATTGTAGATTTTACAATAGGTTTAAATGAGGTATGAAAAAAACCATCATTTTTTTGAGTATAAGAATCAATTAAAAATTTATCAGACGTTGTTATTAAGAAACTATTCTGCTGCCCAAAGAAAATAATAGGAAATTGAAAAAGTATTAATAAGGCAATAAACCTCATTTTCCATTTATTTGTGTAACACCACTTTTCTTAACTAAAGCCCACAATATATATGTAAACAATAAACAAGCAGATAGTAAAATTGCACCTATCCAATAATTGCCAAAACGTTCAAATATAAATGCTAATAAAATTAAAAAAGAAGCAAATAATGTCACAATAAAAGTAGAATACATATGCGAGAACCCTAATTTTAAGAGCATATGATGTAAATGATTCTGATCGGCTCTAAATGGAGAGCGTTTATGCCATAATCGTATTCCAAATACTCTTACTAAATCATATAAAGGTACAAATATCAACGACATTGAAATAAGTGGTGTTGAACTAATTACTAACCAATTATTACCTGTAAACTCTTTTATTTCAAGAAATTCCATTGCTAAAAAAGCAATAATAAATCCGACTACCATTGAGCCAGTATCACCCATAAATATTTTTGCTGGACTAATGTTAAACCTTAAAAAGCCAAACAATGCACCTGCTAAAGAAAAAGCAAGAATAGATTGCTGATAATTTTCTCCGGTCATAAAAAACAAAACACCAAAAGTAAAAGATGCCACTAAACCTAAACTTGCAGCTAAACCATCAATACCATCAATTAAATTATATGCATTAACAATTACAAGAACTGTTAAAGTTGTAAATAAAACAGAAATAATATAAGGCAATTCATGAACACCAAAAATATTATACAAACTTTCAATTCTCAAATTTCCCCATATTACAACAATGAGCGCAGCAAAAATTTGCCCTACAGCTTTTTTAAAGGCAGATAAGCCAATCAAATCATCCTTTATTCCTAAAAAAGAGATAATTATAAGAGATGCAGTTAAATATTGCAAGTGCCAGCATTCTATAAATTTAGTCCAAAATGTCATCGCAAACAAAAATCCCAGAAATATTCCAATACCTCCAAGAGTAGGAATTTTGCTTACATGAACTTTTCTCTCATCAGGAAAATCAAATAAATGCTTTTCTTTTGCAACTTTTATAATTATAGGAATTGAGAGAAATGTTATACCAAAAGAAGTAAAAAAACTTAAGAAAATATTATAAATTTCGTTATTAATCATTTTGATAAAATTGAAACAACAAAACTAGAAATATTTAAATTAAAAAAAAATAAGTATAATTACTGTCTATGCTTCTCATTTTCGTCTAATAATATATTTAAATAACTACGATATCTTGATTCTGCAATTTCTCCATTTGATACAGCTGTTTTAACAGCGCAATTAGGCTCATGAGTATGAGTACAATTATAATACTGGCACTTTTGATTCTGAACAAACATTTCTCGAAAATAATGAAATAATTCATCATTTTTAATATTTATCAATCCAAAACCTTTTATCCCTGGAGTATCAATAATAAAACCACCATCAGGCAACTCAAACATTTCGCTAAAAGTAGTTGTGTGTTTTCCTTTTAAATGATAATTTGATATTTCTGCCACTTTCAAATTTAAATCAGGTTCTAATGTATTTATCAAAGTTGATTTGCCTACTCCTGAATTTCCAGATATAAGACTAACCTTTTTATTCAAAAGTTGTTTTAATTCTTCTAAACCAATTTTATTTTTTGCAGAAATAGGCAAACATCTATATCCTATTTTATTATAAATAGTTGTAAGTTCCTCTAAATATAGAAGTAACGCTTCATCATACAAATCAATTTTATTGAAAACTATTATTACCGGAATCCTATAGGCCTCTGCCGTACACAAATATCTATCAATAAACTCTGTATTTGTAACTGGGTTAATTAATGTTACAATTAAACAAGTTTGGTCTAAATTTGCTGCAATAACGTGATTTTGTCTTGCCAGATTTACCGATTTTCTAACTATATAATTTCGCCTGTCTTTGACTTCAGTAATATTTCCATGAGTTCCGTCTTCTTCAACTTCTATTTCAACCCAGTCGCCAACCACAACAGGATTAGTACTTTTTGAAACAGTAAGTCTTAATTTACCACGAATATTACACGGAATAGTCTTACCATTAATAGTTCTTACTAAAAACAAACTTCCTGTTGATTTAAAAACAAGTCCAAGCATTTAAAAATAATTTCGACAAAGGTAATTAATTACGAATTACTGATTACAAATTAGAAATTACAATTAATTTAGTCATTCGTAAATGTATCAGTCATTCGTAATTGTTTTTTATCTTTGAAAAAAAAAATATGAGAGAAATTATTGAAAAAGCCTGGGAAAACCGCGAACTACTCTCACAGCCTGAAGTACAATCTGCTATTAGAACAATAATTGACAATTTAGATAAAGGAAAACTTAGAATAGCTGAACCCAAAAATGAAGAATGGATTGTAAACGAATGGATAAAAAAAGCTGTCATTCTATATTTCCCTATTCAAAAAATGGAACTTATTGAAGTTTCTCCTTTTACTTTTTACGACAAAATACCATTAAAAAATAACTTTAAAGAACTTGGTGTAAGAGTTGTCCCTCACGGACTTGCCCGTTATGGCAGTTATCTGGCCAAAGGTGTTATATTAATGCCAAGTTATGTAAATATAGGTGCATATGTTGACGAAGAAACAATGATTGACACATGGGCAACAGTTGGTTCTTGTGCTCAAATAGGCAAACATGTTCATCTTAGCGGTGGAGTTGGAATTGGCGGTGTACTTGAACCAGTTCAAGCCGCACCTGTAATTATTGAAGATAATTGTTTTATTGGCTCAAGATGTATTGTTGTTGAAGGAGTTCGTATTTGCAAAGAAGCAGTACTAGGTGCAAATGTAGTTTTAACCCAAAGTACAAAAATTATTGACGTTTCAAACAAAGAAAAAATTGAATATAAAGGTATTATACCAGAAAGGTCTGTTGTTATTCCTGGAAGCTACACTAAACAGTTTCCTGCTGGAGAATTTCAAGTTCCCTGCGCATTAATTATTGGAAAGCGAAAAGAAAGCACAAATTTAAAAACTTCACTTAACGATGCACTTCGTGAATTTAATGTTCCCGTTTAAAAAAATTATATGAGAATAGCATTCGATGCAAAAAGGGCATTTTATAATAATACAGGTTTAGGTAATTATAGTAGAAATACAATAAGACAACTATCTACTTTTTTTCCATTAAACGAATATTTGCTTTATACCCCATCAATTACTAAAAGAATAAAATTTGAAATCGCTGAAAATTGCAAAATAATCACTCCTGAATCTTTTACCGGACAGATATTTAAATCGTATTGGAGGAGTTATTTAATGAACTATCAGATTGCAAATGATAAATCAGAAATTTATCACGGCTTAAGTAATGAGTTACCTTTTGGAATTAAAAGCGTTAACGTAAAAAAAGTTGTAACAATTCACGACTTAATTTTTAAGCGTTTTCCTGAAATGTATAAACCAGCTGACAGAAAAATTTACGACAGGAAATTTAAATATGCTTCAGAAGTTGCAGATATTGTTATAGCTGTAAGCAAACAAACCGCAAATGATATTGAAGAATTTTACAAAATAGATTCAAATAAAATAAAGGTTGTTTACCAAGGTTGCAATCCGCTATTTTATAAGCTTCTAGAAGACAAAGGAAAAACAGAAATTAAAAATAAATATCATCTTCCTTCAGAATATTTATTATACATTGGAACAATTGAAGAACGTAAAAATCTTTTAGGAATTATTGAAGCATTACACAAAAATAAAATTGATTTTCCTTTAATTGTTATTGGCAGAAAAACAGCATATTTCGAGAAAGTAAACAATTATATTATTTCTAATAATTTAGAAAATAAAATTATTTTTATCGACAATCTTGCCAACACTGATTTACCTGCATTCTATCAATGTGCAAAAGCATTTATTTACCCTTCATTTTTTGAAGGCTTTGGGATACCCGTACTCGAATCACTTGCATCTGGAACTCCAGTAATAACAAGCGAAGGAAGTTGTCTAGAAGAAGCTGGCGGTGAAAATTCAGTTTATGTTAATCCATATAAAATTGATAGCATTGCAGAAGGAATTAACAAAGTTTTATCAAATAAAGATTTGCGAATAAACATGATTGTTGAAGGCAGAAAACACGCATTAAAATTTACTGAAGAACAAGTTGCAAAAAATCTAATGACAACATATGAACAACTTCTCTGATTTTTCTATAGACATTAATAAAGCAATTGAGACTTTAAAATCTGGTGGTGTGATACTTTGTCCAACTGATACAGTTTGGGGTTTAAGTTGTGATGCTACTAATCCCAAAGCTGTTGAAAAACTTTTTGAGATAAAGAATCGTCCTCAAAATATGTCGATGATAGTTTTAGTTGCAACAGATGTTACTATTCAACAATATGTAAGAGAAGTTCCTGAAATTGCATGGGAATTACTTGAAGTAGCAGATAAGCCATTAACCATCGTATATCCTGGTGCAAAAAATCTAGCACAAAATTTAATTGCAGTAGATGGAAGTATTGCTATAAGAGTTTGTAAAGACGATTTTTGCAATGCACTTATTTCAAAGTACCGAAAACCTTTAGTTTCAACTTCTGCAAACTATTCAGGAGAACCTACACCTTTAATATTTAATGAAATTTCTGAGAAATTAATAGAAACTGTTGATTATGTTGTAACATATAACCAAGAAAACACAACTAAATCGCAACCTAGCTCTGTAATTAAAATCGGGTTGGGTGGCGAAATTGAAATAATAAGAAAGTAGCTGAAATTATTTTTCTCTAATTATTAGTTCCTTAGAGAGCTCAGAAAGAATATTAATTTTATCATTATTTACAGAAATTTGATTAAGATTATTTATTGCTGATTTATGATAATAATCTAACTTTTCTTTTAAAATAAAAGGAATATTTAACTGGTTATAAATATCTGTAACTTCTTGAATTTTTTTTGCATTTTCAAAATTATCTGAATTAATTAATTCAAATAAACGTTTCTTGTTTTCATCTTTTGCTTTTTCAATTGCAGAAATAAGCATAAATGTTTTTTTATTAGAAACTATATCACCACCTATTTGTTTGCCGAATGTTTTAACATCACCATAAACATCTAAATAATCATCCTGAAGCTGAAAAGCTAATCCTAAATTAATGCCAAAATCATAAAGTAAATTTGCATCTTTTTCATTTGCTCCACCTATAATTGCACCTATTTTTAAAGACGAAGCTAAAAGAACAGCTGTTTTTAAAGTTATCATTTGCAAATACTCTTCAACAGTAACATTTAATCGGGTTTCAAACTCCATATCGTATTGTTGACCTTCACAAACCTGTAAAGCAGTTTTATTAAAAACAGGAAGAACCTCGGCTAAAATTTCAGGATTTAATGAAAAGAAAAATTCATAAGCTTTAATCATCATTGCATCGCCCGAAAGTATAGCAGTATTATCATTCCATTTTTTGTGGACAGTAGGTTTATTTCTTCTAATATCGGCCTTATCCATTATATCATCGTGCAATAAGGTAAAATTATGAAAAACTTCTAAACCTATTGCTGGTTTTATAGCTTTTGAAATTTCATCAGAAAACAAATTGCAAGCAATAAGAGTTAAAACAGGTCTAAGCCTTTTCCCACTTCCAGACAAAACATATTCAATTGGTTTATAAAGCTCAAAAGGTTCAATATTAAAATTTAATTGCTCAATTTCATTATTTATAATATTTTGAAGTTCTTTATACTGAAACATAAAAGATAATCTTATTAATCTGGCAAATTTGTAATTTCAAAAAGTCCTCTGTCTAAAATTTTCAATAATCCTTCTCTAAGTGTTAATAATGGAGTATCAATTAATGCTTTCATTTTAGTAATATCAGGATGTCTTCCTCTCATATCACCTTCTTTTAAAGGAGGCATAAAAACAATTTTAGAAGATGAACCTGTTACCTCAATAATGGTTTTTGCTAAATCTAAAATTGTAATTTCATTTTCACCACCAATATTTGCAACATCGTTCACGTAAATATTTTTATAAAATGCATTTAAGCATGCAGCAACATTATCTTCTACAAAACAAAATGTACGAGTTTGCTTACCATCACCATAAATTGGGATATCCTCATTTTTAAATGCATGAACCAGAAATTTACTTATGACAAAATTTTTGCTTTGTTTTGGTCCGAAAGTATTAAAAAAACGGAATATTGTATAATCTAGATCAAACTCTTGTTTGTAAGAACGAAGATATGCTTCACCTATATTTTTAACAATTGCATAAGGTAAACGGGAATTTAAAGGAGTTGTAAGTTCGTGTTGTGGGTACTCAACTGGTTCGCCATAAATTTCTGAAGAAGAACTATAAAATACCCTTTTAACACCTATATTTTTACTCAATTCTAAGATGTTTTGTATTCCCGAAACATCGTTCAAAACCATTATTGGATTTTCTAATGTATGCTGAACACCAACAACTGCAGCATAATGAAAAACATAATCAAACCTCCATGACATCATAATTTCAGAAATTTCTTTTCTGTTATTTACATCTGCCTTGATAAATTTAAAATTTTCAGCAGGTGGAGGTAACTTTCTAATATGCCCAGAAGATAAATTATCAACTACTACAACAAAATTTTCCGGATTGCGAAGCAAAAATTCAGTTAATGTACTTGCAACAAATCCTGCCCCACCTGTTACTAAAATATTTCTCATGATATTTATTAATAATAATGCAAAATTAGTAATAAAAAATACCTAATCAAAAAAGATTATGATACAATCACATACATTAATTAAGAATGTAATTTGTTAAATGCCTTTCCAAGCATTTTTATTAAATCTCCAGCAATTAGCGATTCCAAACTATATTCCTCAGCATACAAATCTCCTGCTAAACCATGAATGTATACCCCAAGAATTGCTGCATTAAGCGAACTATAACCTTGTGCTAAAAAAGAAAGAATAATTCCTGTTAAAACATCTCCACTTCCACCGGTAGCCATACCAGGATTTCCAGTGGAATTAAAATAACATTTTCCATTAGGTGATATAACCTGAGAATAGGCACCCTTTAAAACAATATACACACTATATTTTGCTGCAAATTCAATTGCTTTTAAATGACGCTGAAAAGATGTTTCAGACCCACCAGTCAATCTATCAAATTCCTTAGGATGTGGTGTTAAAATGCTACCTTTTGGTATTAAACTTAAAAACTCTTTGTTTTCTGAAATAATATTTAAACCATCTGCATCTATTATTAATGGCTTAGAAGAACCTTGAAGTAAAAGTTTAATAAAATTAGCTGTTGCTTTTTCTGTGCCCATGCCAGGACCAACTCCAATTGCATTATATAAATCAATATCTGGCAAATTTGAAATAAAATTTTCTTCTTTATCAATACTTGACATTGACTCAGGAACAGCAATTTGCATTATATCATTTCCACATTTAGGAACATGTGTTGTTAAAAGACCTACACCTGATTGCAAGCATGCCCTAGAAGCCAAAATTGCAGCTCCTATTTTTCCTTTACTTCCAGAAAATAAAATTGCATGCCCAAAACTGCCTTTATGAGAAAAAGTTTCACGGTTTTTTATAATACATTTTGAAAATTTACTATCTGTAAAAAAAAAGTTCGTTTTTTCAGAATTTATAATTTCATCATGAAGTCCAATTGGAAGCACATACCATTTTCCTGTATATATATTATTTTCAGCAAAAAAGAATGATAATTTTGGAAACTGTAGACTTAATGTATAATTTGCTTTAACAATAGCCTCTGGATTATTATTTAAATTATCCTCTCCAAATAAACCAGAAGGAATATCAATTGAAACAACTTTACAACCAGAATTATTTATTTTTTGTACAACATCAAAAACAAAACCATCTAAATTTCGAGTTAAACCACTACCAAACAAAGCATCTATAATTACTTCATTACTATTAAAATTTATTTCATTAACATTTTTAGGAAAGCTAATTTTTATCTCAGGAAATAACTTTAGTCGTTCAATATTTATTAAACAATCATCAGAAATTTTACCATTTAAATCGACCAAAATTACCTTTACTTTTATTCCTGACTTATGCAAAATTCTTGCAATTGCTAACCCATCACCTCCATTATTACCTGGACCAGAAACTACAACAAAATCTTTTTCCTTAGGCAAAATATCCAAAATCTTTATTGATATAGCATTTGATGCCCTCTCCATAAGATTAATAGATTTAATTGGCTCATTCAATATTGTATATTTATCAATATTTGAAATTTGATTCGTAGCAAATATTTTCATTTTATATTTTTATGCAATTCAACAACTTAAGTTTTTATTAAATTTCTAATTGCAAATTTACTTGTTATTAAGCATAGTACAATTGGTAGCTTAAAAAAGATTTCTATTTTTGTGAAAATAATAATAGCTATTAATTTAAAACAAAATTTATGTTTAAATCACATCCAAAAGGTTTATTAGCTGCAGCTCTTGCAAATATGGGAGAACGTTTTGGTTTTTACACCATGATGGCAATTTTGGTATTATTTTTACAAGCTAAATTTGGTTTGTCTGGAACAAATGCTGGAATTATTTATTCCATCTTCTATTTTTCAATTTACATCTTGGCATTTATTGGAGGTCTAATTGCTGATAAAACAAGAAATTACAAAGGAACAATTTTAACAGGTATAGTATTAATGGCAGTAGGTTATTTCCTTATTGCCATTCCTTCTCCAACCCCAACTCCAAATAAAGTTCTTTTCTTAACATTAACTTGTATTGGATTATTTGTAATTGCTTTTGGTAATGGATTATTTAAAGGAAACTTACAAGCTTTAGTTGGTCAAATGTATGATAATCCTGAATATAGCAAAATGAGAGATTCTGGATTTTCTTTATTTTATATGTTTATTAACGTAGGAGCTATATTTGCACCTTTGGCAGCAATTGGTATGAGAAACTGGTGGTTAGGCAAACACGGTTTTCAATACAATGCTGATTTACCAGCTCTATGTCATGCTCATTTAGATGGAACAATAAATTCTGGTGCTGCTGAGTCGTTAACAAAAATGTCAACAGAAGTATCAGGTGTACCAGTTACTGACATGACAGCTTTTGCTAATGATTATTTAAATGTATTTACAACAGGTTTTCATTATGCTTTTGGCGTGGCTATAATTGCAATGGCAATTTCTTTAACCATATACTTAGTAAACAAGAAAAACTTCCCTAATCCTAAGAAAGTTGTAAAAGCTGGATCTCCTCTCGATAAGGATGCAATAGTTATGGATATTAAAGAAGTAAAACAACGTATGTTAGCTTTATTTGCAGTATTTGGTGTTGCAATCTTCTTTTGGATGTCATTCCATCAAAATGGATTAACACTTACTTTCTTTGCAAAAGAATATACCGATCTAAGCATTATGAAAGTCTCTATAGGAAGCTTCACCTTAAAGGGAGCAGAGATTTTCCAATCTATTAATCCATTCTTTGTTGTATTTTTAACTCCTTTGGTATTAGCATTATTTGGATGGTTAAGAAGAAAAGGTAACGAACCTTCTACACCAAAGAAAATTGCTATAGGTATGTTTATTGCTGCAATGGGTTTTCTAATTATGGTAATAGGATCTTATATTTATAATCTACCATTACATAAAGCAATTGACCCAAATCAAGGTGGTATTCCTTTAGATGAAAGTTTAAAAGTAACTCCATTCTTGTTGATTGCAACTTACTTTGTACTTACAATAGCTGAGCTATTTATTAGTCCTTTAGGAATTTCATTTGTTTCAAAAGTTGCTCCTCCGCAATATCAGGGAGTTATGCAAGGTGGATGGCTTGGTGCTACTGCAATTGGAAATTCATTGCTATTTGTTGGTGCAGTACTTTATGACAGTATTCCAATCTGGATGACATGGACTTTATTTGTAACTGCATGTACTATATCAATGCTCACAATGATATTAATGCTTAAGTGGCTCGAAAAAGTTGCTAAATAAAAAAATTAAAAAAAAGGCTGCTAAAACAGCCTTTTTTTATTTCATATGAATACTCCTGAAAAATATAACAGTTACTCCAAATGGATTCGTAAAATTTTCAATGAACGAGTCCAAAAGATTTCTGTAGATGCTGGATTTACTTGTCCAAATCGTGATGGATCAAAAGGAACAGGTGGTTGTATTTATTGCGATAATTCAACTTTCAGCCCTGATTATTGTTCGCAAACAAAGAGCATAACACAACAACTAGATGAAGGAATCGCATTTTTTAATAAAAAGTATCCTACTCAACAATATATAGCTTATTTTCAAAATTACACAAATACATATTCAGAGTTAAACATTTTAGAAAAATTATATTTAGAAGCTCTTTCACATAAAAATATTGTTGGAATAGCGGTATCAACTCGTCCAGATTGTGTTGAAAATGGAGTTCTTGAATTACTTGCAGAATTATCAAAAAAGTATTTTGTAACAATTGAGTTTGGGGTTGAATCTACATCAAATAAAACATTAAACTTACTTAACAGATGCCATAGTTTTGAAGACTCAAAAAATGCTATAACAAAAGCCGCATCTTTTAAACTTCAAATTGGTGTTCATTTAATTCTTGGATTACCAGGGGAAGACCATAATCAAATAATTGAGCATGCAAAACAACTTTCTTTATTGCCAATTAATATTTTAAAACTTCATCAATTACAGGCTATCAAAGGCACCAAATTAGCCGAACTTTATACAAATAATCCAGATATCATTAAACTGTATTCGATTGAAGAATATATAGACTTAACAATTGATTTTCTTGAAAATTTATCTCCAGAAATTATAATTGAACGTTTTACAAGTGAGTCGCCTTTAGCAAAAGTAATTGCACCAAACTGGAAAGGAATTAAAAATTTTGAAATTGTTGAAAAAATCAGAAAAAGATTAATTGAAAGAAATACTTATCAAGGAAGATTAATAATGTCGAATCTTTCAACCTAACAGTTTTAATTATCTCCAGATTCTATAGACTCCTTTATTTCAACAGGTCTAAGTCCTAAAAATTTATAACCCGGATACAAAATATCAATCATCATTCTTTGATCAACAGGATGAGCCGTTTTTTTGTTTTTTAAAATTATTACAGTTGACGAATCTTTAGGTATTCTCATTATTACACTTTGATATCCCTGCCACCAGCCTGAATGAAACAAAATCTGAGTACTATCTTCAAGAAAATACATTTTCCATCCAAAACCATAATAAATATTACTTCGCCTTGTTTTAGTCTGAGGAATAAAAGCATCATTTAATATCTCTTTTTTTACCAGGCTATCAGAATATAATGCTAAATCCCATCTATGTAAATCATCAACAGTGGTAAATATTCCTTTATCTCCAGTTACACCATTTAAATAAAAAAAGCCAGCTTCATATTTCGGCGACAAGTATCCTGTAGCAATTTTAACATTATTGAATTCATCTAATTCTGAATAAAAGAAAGAATGTGTCATTCCTATTTTCTGAAAAATATTTTCATGTACAAATTTCTGAAAAGATAAACCAGAAACCTTTTCGACAATAGCAGCTAACAAGACATAATTTGTATTACAATAATGATAACCTTTATCTGACTTATAATACTTTTCTGGAAAATTATTGCACATAATGTTAACGACTTCGGTATTGCTTAATAATTTGAACTTATCTACAACAATATTATCACAGAAATACAGGTAATTAGGCAGTCCCGAACGATGAGTTAACAATGTTCTAATAGTTATCTTTTTATATGGGAATAAAGGAAAATATTTTTGTATGCTATCATCCAGATTAATTTTACCTTGTTGTACCAGCATTAAAATAGAAACGGAAGTAAACTGTTTAGAAGCTGAACCAATTTGAAAAGCATATGATTCATCCAACTTTTTATGTGACTTTCTATTTGCTAAACCAAATGCTTTCTTAAAAATAACAACTCCTTTTTTACTAACAAGTACAATCCCTGAAAATATTTGTTGGTTATATATCTCTGAAAAATATTTATCAAATTGTTTAGCTTGATTGCGTGAACTCAAGATCGTATTTATATTTTTTATATTTATTCTTGAAATTTGGATTGCTCTTTTTCCATTCTTTA
>CAIQJL010000236.1 GCA_903872185.1 uncultured Bacteroidota bacterium
AAAAAAAATATATTTCCAAAAGACAATCTATTTAAAAACATATTTAGACTCAGTTTAATTTTCTATTTTATTATTTGTTATTTTTCTTATATTTAAACTAATTATCAGTAAATTTGAATTTGATATATTTTATTAAAAAAAACATAATGATTAATAAACTAGAAGCATATTTAGACATACAACTACCATATGTCGTATATGCATGATTTTATATTGCATATAAACTAGTTATGGGCAAATTTAAAAAACAAGACCTGAGAAACGACATCCCCTTGAATAAATGAAAAAATACTTGGACAGGTCTATACTGACAAGAAATAAACAGAATTGAATATTAAAAGTGGAGACCAGAAACCACTTACAAAAACGTGGCTATACAGAAACGCCAAATGAGTAGAAATTTTTAAACTTAAAAATAAGTAATATGGCAAAAACAACTTTTGAAGATTTCAAACAAGAAATAATACAAAAAATATTAAAAACAAAAAAAAGCGAGAGTTATCACAGCATGATTGTGAAGTCAAATAATTATGATGAGCTTTTTGATGTTGTAAGTGAGAATGTAAGTTGGTTTGCGCGCAATAAAATTATAAATTACCTGCCAGAAAATTTGACACTTCGAGGTTCTTTAAATTTAATGAATGTACTTATTACCGAACTACCCGAAAATTTTTCTATAGGTTGCGATCTTAATTTGACTAACACAGAAATTTCGCAACTGCCAGCAAATTTAAAAGTTGGTGGTAGTCTGTGCGTGGCTGGATTACCAATTACTCAATTACCAGAAAATTTAACAGTAGGTGGTACTCTTGATATCAGGAGCACGCCCATTCCCCAACTACCAGAAAATTTATCTGTTGGAGGCGATTTATTATTGAGTTGGTCTGGCATTACGAAATTACCGAAAAACTTTTCAGTTATAGGTGATCTTTATTTGAGCTGTGCAAAAAAAATCACTGAACTGCCTGAAAATTTAACCGTTAAAGGCGATCTTGATTTAACTAACACGCTAATAACAACACTCCCAGCAAGTTTATCAGTCGGCAAAAATATTATTGGGTTCGAAAAATAAATAATATGAAAATTTATTTAGAAGAATTTAAAAAAATGGTTGATGAACTTAATCAACATCCTAAAATTATCGTTACAGATTTTGTCATTAACCCACCTGCAACAAAGGAAGAAATAGAATTTGCAGAAAAAAAGTTCAAACTCACAAGCGATATGTTGGATTTCTATAAATCCGCTAATGGTATAAAATTATCATGGGAGTTAAAAGATACTGAAGGCACTGAAGACACTGTAATGGGCAACATTGAGCTATTACCGGTGCAAGAAGTATTTCAGGATTGGAAAAATACCATTTATTGGGATGATAATGATAAATATAAACAAATACACCCATTAGATTTTTTTGTCCCTGAGGCATGTGCAGCATTAAATCTTGATGGTTCTGATAATCCCATTGTTTATTATCATTATTGTGGGGAAGAAATGAACACGTTGAAAATGGATTTTAAAGAATATCTCTATGCTTTATTAAAAACACGCGGTTTTTGGTACTGGCAAACTGCAGTTGTAGCTGAACTTACAGGTGAAGAAAATACCACAGAACCTGAAAATTTCAGAGTAAATATTCCTAAATTATTTCCAAATTTTGAATTATCCGAAATATTGAAATAGGGAAATAATGAGATCAAAGAAAATAACACAGAGGACAGACAAACGAATATGAAAGAATAAAATGAAAACAAAAAACTACTTTTTAACATTAATATTATCTGCAATATTTTGCACAGGAATATTTGCACAAAACTGGGTTCCTCAAACATCAGGTACAACGCAAAACCTTAATTCCGTTTATGCTACTAGTACAAATAATGCCTTCATAGTTGGCAATAATGGAATTGGGCGAAAAACAATTACATCTGGTGTCAACTGGACAAATATGACCCTCCCAACAGACTGGAGCCCGACTAATACACGAAATAGTGTAAGATTTTTAAATCTAACAACTGGCTTTACTGTTGGACAAGGTCAAGAAGTGTCTAATACAACTACTTCAGGAAGTACATGGGCTTTTTTAGGCGGAGGAATAACCAATTTGTATGATTGTTATTTTACATCTGCATCTTCAGGTTGGGTAGTTGGTGATATTGAAGTGGGTTATGGCTTTCTCTACAATCAATTTACCTCGAATTTAATTCAAATACCTGCCATCGCCAATAAAGTGCTACGAGGAATTTATTTTGCAAACAGTACAACCGGTTGGGTAGTTGGTGATGGAGGTTTAGTTATTAAAACAATAAATGGCGGCACAGCATGGACACAACAAATCTCAAGCACAATAAATCAATTAAATAAAGTAATGTTTACGGATGCAAATAATGGTATTGCTGTTGGTAATTCAGGCACTATTTTAAAAACAACCGATGGTAGCACTTGGTCGTCTGTTACTACTTCTTTCACTCAAAATCTAAAAAGTGTTTATTACGGCAGTGCATCAGAAGTGTGGATATGCGGTGATCAAGGCTTGATTCTGCATAGTATCAATGGAGGAAATAATTGGAGTCAGGAAGTTTCTAACATTACAGAAAACCTGAATGCAATTCATGGTTTTGGAATAACTGATATTTGGAGTTGTGGTAACAATGGGACAATTATTTATCGCTCAGGAACTACTTCTGTTTTTGATCTTCAATTAACAACAAACATTTCCATTTATCCCAATCCATGTACTGGAAAATTTTCAGTTAAAGGCAAAAGCGACATAAAAACAATTGAAATTTACGATGTGTTTGGAGAAAAGGTTTATGCGACATCAAAATTTGAACAACAGAAATCAAACGAAGTAGATCTTTCAGATTTTCCCAAAGGTATTTATTTTGTGAAAATTTATGACAAACAAAAATTTTACACAGAAAAAATTGTAATGCAGTAATAATTTTTACGAATGAAAGTAAATTAAACCATGAGAAAAAATGTAATTTATATAATAGCTTTATTCTTTTTTATAAACGCTTGTAAAGGTCAAAACACTATGATTGATAAAACAGTAGTAAAAGAGCTTAACATTGAAAAGTACCTGGGTAAATGGTACGAAATTTCTCGTTTTGATCATAGCTTTGAACGAGGATTAGTTGGAGTTAGTGCAACCTATTCTATCAGAGACGATGGTAAGATAAAGGTTATAAACAGTGGGTATAAAAAAACATTAAATGGACAAAAATCTGAAGTAATTGGGAAAGCAAAAATTCCAGACTTAAATGTACCATCAAAATTAAAAGTTTCTTTCTTTTGGTTTTTTTATGCCGATTACTTCGTGCTTGAATTAGATAAAAATTATCAATGGGCAATTATTGGAAGCAGTTCTGACAATTATTTATGGATATTGTGTCGCACTCCACAAATGGAGGAAAGTCAATATAATGAATTGCTTAAAAAAATCACTGATAGAGGTTATGATGTGAATAAACTAATAAAAGTTGAACAGAAAACAGATTAGAGAACTTTAGTTTGAACTTTTTCCTTTGTTGGAGATAACTACAACAAATCACTTAACTTTGGAGATAATATTTAATGACTTTTTCTAAAGTAATTTTGAAAAGTTAATAAAATTAAGAAAAATATAATGAGCAAATTAAATGATAAATTTTTAGAAGTAATAAAACATGAGGGTGTAGTATCAATCATGTCATGGGGTATAGAACCGCATTTAGTAAATACATGGAATTCGTATTTAGTTGTTACTGAAGATGAACGTATTTTAATACCAGCCTATGGCTTTAGAAAAACAGAAAAAAATGTAGATGTAAACAATAAAGTTAAAATATCCTTGGGCAGTAAAGAGGTTTTGGGTTTTAAAGATTATCAAGGAACGGGTTTTATCATTGATGGTACTGCACGTTACTTTGAATCAGGTGAGGAATATGACATGATGAAAATTAAATTTTCTTTTTTGACAAGAGTATTGGAAATAAATGTGGATAATGCAATGCAAATGTTATAGTAAAATTTATCCTTGTTGGAGTTTTCAACAAATCACTTTACTCAACTGTTGGATATAACTCCAACAGGGGCAAAAAACAACAATTAAATTACAGTTTCAAGTTTAATTAGATTTTTACTTATTATAAGTTCCTTTTTAGTTATAAATTCATAACGTTTGTCATTTGCATTTAAAACAACTTTATTATTCTCAACTACAAGATCAAGGTTTCCATCAAAATTTTTATTTAGAATAATATTTGCTAATAAAATAGCTTTTTCAATACCATCGCCACGTTTAAAATTCCATACTTCATCAGGCTGTGCAAGTCTAACATCAGAATAAACTGAATCATCAGGTAAATCGAGTAACATTTTATATGCCTGTTCAACTTCTAATCCTTTCAATCCTTCAACTGATACTGGATTTCGCTCAAATGCAGCTTTAAGAAATGGAGTCCAGTCAATTTTATCCATTTGACGGAATGCGTATAATGTTAAGACTGCTAATTCTTCGGTTTTTGATTTCTCGAATATATAATCTACAATTTGTTCTCTTGAAAATAAATTATCAATTATTAAGGAATTTTCTTTTACAAACTCTTTATCTGTATTGGGTAATTTAGGAATTACTTTAATAAATTTTTCAAGATTTTCAAAAAGCTTATTTAAGTTCTGCATTATTTCTTCTTTATTACAAATGCATTCAATTTCTTTAATTTTATTAGAAAAATATTTACGAACTGCTTCGCAATCCATGTGTGCATTTGCTTCTAAAAAAGATTCAATATCATTTAAAAAAACTCTATTTTGTAATGGAGATATGCTGTACTCTTCAGAATCAATTTCTTGTAATAATAAATCTCTTGATTTTTCTGAAAATGTATTTTTACTTGAATGTTCGTATTCAAATATTTTTTCAAGGGCTATAAATTTCTTTTTGCCATTAATGATATTAACATATTGAAAATGTTTTTTAAATGCCGAATCATATCTTAAGAAATTAACAAATAATGATGCAGAAATTCTAGTTTTAAGAAACGATCTAAGTTTACATGAAAATTCAGTATATTTTTTAGAATCAATAGTAGCCTTAAGAAAAACAGTATGAATATAACCAGAAATATGTGAGACTATTGTTACTTTTTCGTTTTCTAATGCCCTACGTGCCCTTGCCGATAACACTGTGCCATTAAACCACATATTTTTGGTAACAATACGCCTATTATTTGTTAATACTCCATCTTTGGAATTAATAAAATTCTGCGAATGAAGAGGTGTTGACATAAGATACATATCCTCTAATGGAATTCCTGCAACAATAAACATTGCAGCTGCATATAAGGCAGCAAGCGAAACACACTCTCCTGCCCCTGCTGGAAAACCTTCCTTAAATTTAAAAGCAGTCATCGCTTCTACAGTCTCGGTTTTCCAATATGGAATAACTTCAGAATTATAACTATCTAACCCAAAATGTTTACGAATATCAATATCAAAATAATATTTATCACCTTCGTAGCCAAATAATGCATTTGATTGTTGCAAAACTTCAACAGGAAAAAAATCTTTAAATCTGCTTATTTCATTTTCTTTTGTAGTCATACCCCATGTTTCCAAATCCAAATTGAAAACATAATGCTCCATAATATACTGTTTTACACGGTTTACTTTATATGTAAACGATTTATTTTGAATACTCTTAAACCAGTCTTCTTTTTTCCATTCCCAAATTATTGGCGACATTATATTTGCAAGCACTAATGGATAGAACAATTCAGGAAATATAAAAATTTCCATATCGGAAAGTGTAAATGCAGAAGAATATTTTTCTAAAGTTTTTTTATCGTTAAAATCAGGAGTGATCATTTTTTTATCTTTAACATTCAAAATATACGCAAATTTAGCAATAGTTCAGATAATTGTATAAACATTATGATTAACAATGTATAGAATTGCAGGAATTTTAACAAAAATTATATTTGCTAAAAATAATTCAATAATGCAAATTGACAATTACGCCGTATATATAGCTATTTCTTGTATTAAGCTGAAATCTAAAACGCTTTATCAACATTGTATTTTGATTCTCTTTTATTACTTTTGAAAACAATTTATAAAGATTGATCGCTACAAAAAAATATTATGTGGTCTGGAAAGGCTTAACTCCTGGAATTTACGATAACTGGGATGAATGCAAAAAACAGATTTTTGCTTTTGAAGGAGCACAATATAAATCCTTTAAGACTAAAGAAGAGGCAATGTTGGCATACAGTAAGCCATATGTATGGAGCAAACCAAAATCCGAACAGGATATATTTTTACAAAATAAAGCCAAACCTATTCTTGATAGTATTGCTGTTGATGCGGCATGGAGTACTTCTACATTAAAAATGGAATATCAAGGTGTTCATACAGCTTCTAAAAAATTGATTTTTCATATGGGGCCTTTTGAAGAAGGCACAAATAATATTGGCGAATTTCTTGCAATTGTTCATGCGCTTGCATTGTGCAAAAAAGAAAATATTAAACTGCCTATTTATTCTGATAGTATAACAGCTATATCTTGGATAAAAAAGAAAAAGGCAAATTCCAAACTTGTAAATACAGAAAAAAATGAAGAACTTTTCGATTTAATCGAAAGGGCTGAAAAATGGCTTAAAGAAAACACATACTCTAATCAAATTCTAAAATGGCTGACTCAAGTTTGGGGTGAAATTCCAGCAGATTTTGGAAGAAAATAATTTTTAAATGATTAAATTAATTTCATCTATAGTTTTTGTTCTATTTTGTTTTTTTGCAAATTGCCAAACTCAATTAAACGATTCAGTTATTGCAGCTTCTTTTTTCTCAAAATCATTAACTGATGATTGGGCCATAAATAATTTAGAATATTTAGTAACAAGCTTCCCAAAAAGATTATGTGGCACAAAAGCAGTATCTGAAGCAGTAAAATGGTCGGAAAAAACATTAAAAGAATTAGGAGCAGATACGATTTTTCGTCAGGACTTAATGGTTTTACACTGGGATAGAGGTGCACAGGAAAAAGGATTTATTGAATCGAAACAATTTGGAAAAAACAAAATAAATGTTTGCGCTTTAGGAAATTCGGTATCAACCGTACAAAATGGAATTACTGCAGAAGTATTAGAAGTACAAAATTTTGAAGAGCTTCAAAAACTAGGTACTGAAAACATAAAAGGTAAAATTGTTTTTTTTAACAGAGCAATGGACCCAAAATTCTTCTACACCTTTCAGGCATATGGCGGAGCAGCAAACCAACGTACAAAAGGAGCTTCAGAGGCTGCTAAATATGGTGCTATTGCCGTTATCGTAAGATCGCTAACATTATCCAACGACACATTTCCACACACAGGAGTTATGCGTTATGATACAAATTATGCAAAAATTCCGGCGTTTTGCGTTAGCACTTTTCATGCAGATCAATTAAGTAATCAATTAAAAAAAGATTCTAAATTAAAAATCTATTTAGAATCTAGTTGCACAATGTTACCTGAAGAAAAATCATGCAATATAATTTCAGAACTTAAAGGAACAGAATTCCCCAATGAATATATAACAATTGGCGGGCATATTGATTGCTGGGACAACAGTGCTGGTGCACATGATGATGGATCAGGAATTATTCACTCAATGGAAGTTCTAAAATTATTTAAAGACTTAGGAATTAAACCTAGACATACAATTCGTATTGTTATGTTTATGGACGAAGAAATGGACCAACGAGGCGCAAAAAAATATGCTGAGTATGCAGAAAAGAACAAAGAAAAACATATTGCAGCAATTGAGTCGGACCGCGGAGGAGCAAGTCCTATCGGATTTTCATTAGATGTAAACGACACCATTTATAATAAAGTAATGTTATGGCAAAAGTTATTTAATAATTATGGTTTTTATCAATTTATAAAAGGAGGATCTGGTGTTGACATTGGGCCTTTGAAAAAATTTGGTACTCCCCTGTTTGCAATCATGCCAGATTCTCAAAGATATTTTGATTACCATCATTGTGCAAACGATACTTTTGACAAAGTAAATAAACGTGAGCTACAGCTTGGAAGTGCAGGTATTGCATTATTGGTATATTTGATAGATAAATATGGATTGTAAGAATTTGCCACAAAAACACAAGAAACACTAAATATCACAAAATATTATATCACATAATAAAATGAATTTTCTTGCACATATATATTTAAGTGGTGATGATAATGAAATAAAAATCGGAAATTTTATTGCCGATGATTTAAAAGGATCAAAATATAAAAGTTATCCTGAAAAAATTGCTCATGGAGTTGTTATTCATAGAGCAATAGACACATTTGCAGACAGCCACCATATTTATTCTATTGGAAAAACAAGACTAAGAGAAAAATACGGTCATTATTCAGGAATTGTGCTTGATGTTTATTTTGATCATTTTTTGGCTTTGCACTGGCAGGAATTTTCGAATCACAATTTCAAAGCTTTTTGCCGTGATTTTTATTTGAACCTTGTTAAACATACAACAATACTTACACCAAGATACAGATATTTGATGCCGTTCCTAATAGTTAAAGATTGGTTTGGATCATATAAAGAAATTGATGGTATTGAATCAGTATTAAGTAGAATGTCACGCAGAACAAGCTTACCTGCAGAATCACAATTTGCAAAAGAAATTCTGGTAAATAATTACGATCTATATAGAACAGAATTCTTTGAGTTTATGCCTGAAATTATTGAAATGGTTGAAAGAGAATTTCAAATTTCTGTTAAAAAATAAATCTTAGTAATAATAATCTGAATCGATATAATCGTCGAAATCATCATAACCAAACATATCTTCAATATCATTCAGATACTCAGTATTTAAGACACCATTTGCAGAAATAATTGCAAACGTTTTATTATTATCTTTTTGAAAACTTGCAACAAATTGACTTTTACTTATTCTATACCACTTATCAACGTTAGCATTAGGATATTTCGATTTAAATGACTCCAAAACTAGAGCAGGAACTTCTTCCTTTTTTGCTTCTGTCCATTTGCTTTCATTACCATGAAAAACACTTATCATAGTAAGTTCAGAACATGAAGACAGAACAAATAAAACCAAAAAAAACAATAGTAACCTTTTCATTATTTAGTAGCTTTTATAATTCAAAGCTAGGTATTATTTAAATAATTTATGATTTTTTTAACAAAGAATTTTAAACTAATTTTTTACTATTCTGCAAATTTGCAGTATGGCATATATATTTCTAGTAAATCTGAACGCGAAATTGAACCTGGATTTAAACCAGCATCACCTTCAGGAATCTTTACCTTTAAAGTATCAAAATAAGACTTCCAGATTGGAAAAAGTTCTTTGGTGTCGGGATCATTAAAAGTCATTGGTGCTAATTTAAAAATTTTCTCTCCTGTTGAATATTTAAACAATTCATATACTAATTCTGAGCAATAATATTTATCATTATTGATATCAAAAACTTCATCATATTTTTTATTTAAAAATGGCTTTAGGTCAATTATAGTGGGTATTTTAACATTTGTTGTATTTTTAATTCTTCCAACCAGAACCTTTGGTTTACCACTATCATCTAAAGAACGGTTTAAAAATGTATCAATATCTGTAATAACAACACCTCTCGAAACAGCTTCAGCAACTACCCATTTATTATTATCATTTAAAAGAATTCCAACATGTGCAAATTTAGCATTATTATAACCAAAAGTCACTTTGTTAATCGCATCACAAAAAGGGCCACAATTAAGGTTTTGAAATAAAATATCTCCATTTTTATAAGTATATTTTTTCTGAGCATTAGAAAAACAATAACATAATATAAAGACAGTAAAGAAAAAATATTTAACCATAAATAATTTTATTTTTCACACCAAACCATTGCGGCAGCACCAAGTACTGCAGCATTTTTATCTAATAATTCCGACTGTAATATTTTTACTTTATCCTTATAAATTGCCAACAAATTTTCTTCAAGAGCTTTTTTTGTTGGTTTTATTAACAAATTACCAGAACGACTTATTCCACCAAAAAGAAAAATTGCTTCGGGGCTAGTAACAGCTACTGCATCGGCTAACTTTTGGCCTAAAATAGAACCAGTAATTTCATATGCATTTATTGCCAATTTATCTCCTTTAATTGCGGCAGCCTGAATATTTATAGAAATTATTTCACTTGGTTTAAGTTTTCGTAATAAACTTTTGGATTTACTTTTTTCCAATAATTCTTTTGTTGTTTTAATTAAACCAGATGATGAAACATAAGTCTCAAGACAACCGAATCTCCCACAACCACATTTTCTACCTCCTGGCTGATAGGTTGTATGACCTAATTCTCCGGCTAGCCCATCATGTCCATATATAATTTTACCATTAGCAACAATACCACTACCTAATCCAGTACCAATTGTTATGACAATAAAATCCTTCATTTTTTTTGCGCCGCCATATATCATTTCACCAAGTGCAGCAGCATTTGCATCATTTGTTAAATACACTGGCAACTTAAAGTACTTTTTAAATAGCTTAACAAGTGGAATTTTACCTTTCCATTTTAAATTTGGAGCATTTTCGATACAGCCATTAAAATAATTTCCGTTTGGTGCACCAATTCCAATTCCAACTATTTTTTGATTTGTTTTCAAATTTAATTTCATTTCATGAAACTTTTCTGAAATACCAACCATCATTTCTTCTGGAGTATCATAATCGGCCATACTACGAGATCCCTCAACAATTAAATTCCCCTTTCTATCAACTAAACCGCAAACTATATTTGTGCCTCCAATATCAATCCCTAATGCAAGTTCCTTTATCATTATAATTTTATTAAATTTTCAGTAATTTGTTATATAATTATATTTAAACTTCTGTTTAAATTTTTCATTATTAAAATTTGTTTTACAGTGAACAAGATATTCTTTATTTGGAATCATATCAAAATAATTCTCACTAAAGAAACTTTTATCATCTATGCTTAAACACATTCCTTTAATTAAATATTTTGATTTTAAAATAATATCAAAGCCTTCATTATTATCATATAAGTTTACTTCAATATTTGTTTTAATTAAATTTAAAAATTTTGTTTTAGAAAAATAAAATAAATATTCTCTTTGTGATGTATTATCCTTAAATCCGGCAGTAAATACAACGGAATTAATTATAGAATCTTTTACTAATTCAGTTTGTTTAATTTTGAATATTATTTTTGATGATTGAGGTAAAATATCAACATTCATTTCTTTATTGAAAAGACATTTTCCGTCAAATGAGAATAAATTTATTTCCACTTTGTTTTTTGTAGGCAGTAAATTATCTGATATTGCATATATGAAAACTGAATCATTTCGTTGTAAGATAGACAAAATCTGATTTTGATATGCCTCTTTTACGGTATATTGCATAGCTTTCCATCTTCCATAATAATCAATACCAGACCAAGAAACAGCAGGCCAGCAATCATTCATTTGCCAATATAAAGTTCCCATACAATATGGTTTTGCACGACGATGAGCTTCAATAGCAGTTTTTATTCCATCTGCTTGGGTTAACTGACTCTTGTATATAAAGTCCTCAATATTTTTAGGCTTTGAATATTCATTTTCAATATAGGTTTGAATAGTTTCGTATCCTACAGAATGTTTTTGATGTGTTTTTAAAGCTAATGAATTTAAATCCAATTCTGTTGAATCGCACATTTCTCTTATAGTTTTTAACGCTGGCATTCCTTGAAAACCATATTCAGACATAAATCGGCCAACTTTATTTTTGTAATTCTCAAATGGCTCCATACCCCACCATATTCCCCAATAATGACAATCGCCCTGCAATAAGCTTTCTTTTTTACCCCAACCTATTTCAGGTGATGATGGCCAGTAAAATCGTGAACTATCATAATCTGTTATAACTTTTGGCAAAACTTTTTGAAACAAATTCTGATAATCATTCAATATTTTTAAAGAATCAACTTTTGAATAATTATATTGTTGTTGCCATCCCCAGTTATACCAGCCTTCTGATATTTCATTATTACCACACCACATAGCTATTGAAGGATGATTTCTTAATCTTTTAATATTATCAATTGCTTCTTGCTTTACATTTTCTAAAAATTTATTATCACCAGGATACATAGCACATGCAAACATAAAATCCTGCCATACAAGAATTCCATTTTTATCGCATAAATCATAGAACTTATTTTCCTCATATACACCGCCTCCCCATACTCTTAACATATTCATGTTTGATTTAACTGCATCATTAATAACTCTTGAATATGCTGTGCTATCATTTTTAGATGTAAAATAATTTTCAGGAATATAATTTGCACCCTTTGCAAAAACAGGAATGCCATTTAATTTAAAATAAAAACTTTTTCCTGTTTTATCTTTTTGTTGCACAATTTCAATTGTTCTGATTCCTAAATTAATTTCTGCAGTTTTAACATTACCATTATTATCTAACAAGTTTATTGAAATATCATATAAATAAGGCTCACCCATTCCATTACACCACCATAATTTTGGATTATCAATATTAAATTCTGCTTTTATTTTTTGATTTCCTTTCTTTAAAACTATTTTGTTACTAAAAAATGATCGCCCTGTTTTATCATCAATTATTTGCAAATTAATTTCTGAATTTACTATAGAATTAATTTCTAGAATTGATGAAATTTTAGCGATTTTTTTTGTTATTTGTTTTTGTATAATTTGGACATTTTCAATTTTATAATCATTCCATAAATTCAATTTTATTGGTCGCCAGATTGCACAACCCTTAAGTTTTGGAGCAAAATCCCAACCAAATTGATACTGTGCTTTCCTAACAAATACTCTTTCTTCGTTTGATAAAACATACTGCAGTTTTTCTGCTTCAATCTTAGCAATTTCAGACACAGGTTTGAATTCAATTCTAATTTCATTTATTCCAAATCTTAAAAGATGTTTAATTTCTTTTTTCCAGGTTCGAAACATATTATTAGTTGAAAAAACTAAACTATCATTTACCCATATTTTAGAATATGTATCTATACCCTCACACTCTAATTCAATATGCTGATTCAACATTATTTCGCTGGTAATAATCAATGTATTTTTATAATTCCAAATTGAATCGGCAACCCACTGCACTTTTTGTTCATTAATTCCATAAAAAGGATTTTCGATTAATCCATTATTTTGCAAATCAGTATAAATACTTCCAGGAACATTTGCCTGAAATAATTTAGTACTTTTGCCTAAAGAAAATGTCCAGCCAGTAGATACATTAATAACAGTATCCTTCTGTGAAAACACAAGATGTGAAAATGATAACAATAATATTAGTAATATTATTTTCATTATGTTAATTCATTTAATGTATCTACAAAATCTTTTAGTAACGAAATATCAGTTCCTAAAATTTCTGATTCAATAAAAGATGATTCTGGATTATTCATTTTACTTTTCAAAATAGTTCTGGCAGATGTATGAAATTCGACTGCTCCTGTTCTCTTCTTAATTTCTATAACATTATCTTTTCTTACACCACCACCAGGCATAATAATAATTCGCCCATTAGCTTGTTTTATTATATTAGCAATTAAATCTTTTCCCTCAATTGCAGTGGGTTTCTGACCAGAAGTTAAAATTCGTTCAAAACCACATAAAATGATATCTTCTAAAGCTTTTTCGGGATTTGATGTTCTATCATAAGCTCTGTGAAAAGTAACAGATAATGGTTTTGCTATACTTACTAACATTTTGCAACGATGAGTATCTACACTACCATTAGAATTTAAAATACCAAAAACAACTCCGTCTACTCCAATTTTTTTACAATATTCTATATCTGCCTGCATTGCAGCAAACTCATTCATAGAATACAAAAAATCACCTCCTCGAGGACGAATCATAACAAATAGCTTAATGCGCAAGTGTTTTCGTGCTATTGAAATTGTACCAATACTAGGAGTAGTACCTCCTTCTGTTGAATTTTCACATAATTCTACTCTTTGAGCTCCACCTTTCTGAGCATCAATAGCACCTTCTGCAGAAAAAACGACTACTTCTGTTATTATTTGTTTATTTTTTTCTATTTCGCTCATTTTAATTTTTTTACTAATTGCTCACCAACGCCAATTTTATATCCCTTTGAAAAATATATCAAATTCCCATTAGTATCGCCTATAATAATAACTGGCAAATCATTTTCTAAGGATAAAGATCTTTGTTTTGATATTTCTTTTAATAACTCCTCATTATAATCAACAAAAAATTGACTCTGTATAGGTAAACCTGAAAAAACATCTGAATTAAATCCAGCAATATTCTTCGGTTTAATAAGAAAAATAACAGAACCACCCCATTTGTCGAAATTATTTTTTACTGGCTTTAAATCAACCATTACATGTTTGGTAGGTTCTTTATCAGGATCAATAAAAACAATAACAAATGGTTTATTTTTAATTTGCTCTGATAATTTTATACTTTGTTTTGTAGTATAGTTTTCAAGCAAAAAGTTTTCAGTATTAATTTTACCCCAAGGTTTATCTTCAATTTTAGATTCGCGAACTTTAACTTCAATTTCTTTTGTTTCACCAGGCTTTATTTCAAAATAAACTATTCGGCTTAATACAGAACCATTCTGCTGACGGCTTCCTGTAACCAGCATATAATTTCCGACGGGAACTTCTATTTGTTTTAAAAATGAACTTAATGTTTTTTCTTCTTCAAATTGCAACGTGCGATAAATTCCATTTTTAAATAATGCAATTGTAAAGTGAATGTAATATTTTGGATCAATACTAGATATATTTTTAAAAGTAATAAAACCTTTATTTTCACTAACAGCAGGCTTAAGATCGAAAAATACATTCTCCCAATTTTTATTGTTCCAATATTGAGGGACTAATGTTTCTGGCTGTATGCGGGCAGCAAATCCATTTGCACGACACATTGCCACAAAGAAAATATCTCGGGATCTTGTATCTGCAACTTTTAATTCATAAACTCCAATAGGTGTTAATGGATTTCTAGATAATGCATTTGCAGTATTATTTAAAATGATTTTTTTTATAATATTTTCTTTAATACTAATTGGTGAAAGATTTAAATCATTACTTACTAACGAGGAAAAAAAGTCAAGATTATAAAGTTCCTTGCATGATACCATCATTTCATTAGAAACACGACCGCAAAGAACATATTTTGACCAAATCTCTTCCTGTCCTTTATATTTTTTTAAATATTTTAATGCATTATTTAAATATTCAGAAAGTATTGTAGCTTTTGTATCACGCAAATCTTTTTCGCTAATAACAGATAATAGTTTTAATGCAAATGATCTTGACTCAGCTTTTGTTTTTGTAAGAAAAGTCGTTATCTCATTCCAGTTTCCAAAACTTTTGGTAACATATAATACAGTGCTATCAATATTTAGATTTAAAGATTCAGCAAAAATTGAAGCCCAAAGTGAATCTTTAAAAGTAGACATATATTTAGAACGTATTTTGTCTTCAGAAACTAATTTCTGGTCGTTCTCAATTCTTCCTTCATTACTTGATTTCACGGGTTCACGTTCAACCGGGGGATTCAAATCAAACTCTTCAACTTTATCTATAATGCTTTTATTACTCAAAACAATATTTAATGTATCTGTTGTTTCAACAGATATTTTTTGGTATCCGAAATTATCATCCTTATATGCCCATACAATAATATCACCTAAACCCATTTTTAATGAAGTTGTACCATTACTTTCAGTATAAGTTGTTGCAATAGGAAAAAACTCTGAATAATTATATAATTGAAATTCAACTTTAGCTTTATCAACCGGGTTTAATTTTTCGTCAACAACCTTTACTGTTATTTGTTTTGCAGGCGCATAATTTTCAATAAGATTTAATTCAGAAAATGATTCATTTTTTGTAACACTAGGCTCTGTGCCATTATACCAGCCATAAGCACGAGTATGAACAAGCATTGTGCGCAATGCAGGAGCGGCAAACCAACCCATATTTAAATCTGGTTCCGGCTCACAAGCACCCATAAAATACCATTTGCCATCGACCCAAACTTCTACCCATGCATGATTATCATCAGAGTGTGCCCAACGTGGAGTATAAACTTGTCTGGCAGGAATTCCAACCATTCTAAGTGCTGAAACAGTAAAAGTAGATTCTTCGCCACAACGTCCAAAAGAATAACGCATAGAACTTAACGGAGAACTTGTTCTTTCATCAGATCCTTTATAAGTTACTTTTTCGTGACACCAATGATTGACTTCTAATGCAGCTTTATACATGGACAATCCTTCAACACGTTTTTTTAGTTCTTCATAACATACTATTCTAAACGAATCAAGATTTTCATTATTGACTCTATTTGGAAGTACAAAATGTAAAAAAACACTTTCAGGAACTGTTTTTCCCCAAGTCATTTCATTTCTTGCTTTTAATGACATTTTAACATTATCTAGAAAAAACTGTCCTGAATAATCTGCTAAATCACTTAAAGGCATGTATGCAAGAATAAAACGAAAAGCCTGGTATTCATCTTTAGAGAGATCTTTCTTTAATACTTCAAATAATTGAATATTTCTACCTTTTGCAAGTTCCCTTTGAATAGAAAATTGTTTATCAATATGAGATAACTGCAAAGAATCTTTAATTAGCTGAGCTTTGAGTTGAATACTCAAAATACTAGCTAAAAAAACAAACAAAATATAGCAAATATTCCTCTTCATTTATCTAATTTGAATTTCATCAACAAATAACCACGCTTTATTTCTTTCACCAGGTTTACCATCAGGAATAATTCCTGAATTCATAACAAATACTTTTACAAACCTTGAATTAATATTTGATAATGGAATTTCAACTTCTCTTCCAGAATCTTTAATTTTATCAGAACTAACTTTTGCAATTGATTTAAAATTAATTCCATCATTAGAAATAAAAACTTCAATACTTTCAGGCAAATAAATCCAACTACTTTCAGCTAACAATACATCAACAGTAACAGATTGCAGAGATTCTTCCTTTCCCAAATCAATAATGGCATCTAAATTATCACCAGAAAAACCAAGCCATTCTTTACTATACCAAGGAATTATACCAACAATACCATCAACAAGAGTAAATGAACCACCATTATTATAGCTTTTATTAGGCTCAACTGCCAGAGTTATCTTCTTTCCTGTTGATTTGGTAATAACAAATTTTTGCTCTAAAACCGGACTTAGCTGCTTTTTTGAATCAAAACAAGCAGTTTTAAGAGTTAAATTATCTTTTACCTGTATATTATTACTAAAAGCAGTAGAATTAATATTGGGTTCTGAATTATCAATTGTGTATAATATTTTCCCATCAGAAAAACCTGACTTTAAATCAATAGAAACGCCATCATTAAGCGAAGAAAATGATGCTGACACTTCATAAATTGCTTTTGAATAGTTAATCCCCATTTTCTCTAACAACTTAAAATGATTTGTTAAACGAATTTTAAATTCATCCCAGTTTCTATTCTCTTTTGGCGACCATAAAACTTCGGAAAGAGCACATATTCTTGGAAATATCATGTGTTCTACATGTTTAAAGCTAGTAATATATTCAGTCCAAACATTTCCCTGAGCACCTAATATATATTTTTGATTGCTTTCAGATAATTCAATTGGAGTGGGTTCAAAAGAATATACTTTTTCAACTGTTGTATATCCTCCAATTGCTAATGGTTCTGATTTTGGGCTTCCCTGATAATGGTCAAAATAACAATGGGAACCAGGAGTCATAACAACATAATGACCTTGTTTTGCTGCATCAATACCTCCTTGCGTTCCGCGCCATGACATAATAGCTGCATTTGGAGCTAATCCACCTTCAAGAATTTCGTCCCAACCAATAAGTTTTTTTCCTTTAGCATTAATAATTTTCTCAATACGTTTTATAAAGTAACTTTGTAATTCACCTTCGTCTTTTAATCCTTCACGTTTAATAACATTCTGACAATTTTTACAAGTTTTCCAATTTGTTTTTGGACATTCATCACCACCAACATGAATATATTCTCCAGGAAATAAATCCATAACTTCGTTAAGAATATCTGACAGAAAATTTATTGTAGAATCTTTTGCACAAAAAACATCGTCGAAAACTCCCCATAATTTTGCAGGTTCGAATTTACCACCAGTACAAGAATACGCAGGATACGCAGAAATGGCAGCTAAAGCATGTCCAGGCATTTCAATTTCAGGAACAATAGTTACATGTCTTTTTCTTGCATAATCAACTACATCTTTTATTTCCTGTTGTGTATAATATCCACCGTAACGTATAGTATCAAATTTTTGAGGTGTTACAGAATATGAGCCAATTAATGTTCCATTTCTATATCCACCTACTGTTGCTAATTTAAGATACTTTTTAATTTCAATTCTCCAACCCTGATCATCTGTTAAATGCCAATGAAAAACATTCATTTTATAAAATGAAATATAATCAATATATTTTTTAACAGAGTCAACCGTAACAAAGTGACGGGCAACATCAAGGTGCATTCCTCTCCATTTATATCTTGGGAAATCAGAAATTTCGCAAGAGTTTATCAAAGCCAAGTTTTTTCCTGCAGGTTTCAATAACTGCTTAAGGGTTTGAAATGCATAACATATACCAATTTCACTTCCAGATATCTGAATTTCATCACTATCAATTCTTATTTTATAATATCCGGGAATACTGTCTTTAGTTATTTTAATAAATATTTTTCCTTTTCCTTGTTTAGAATCTTTAGTAATTTTTATTTTAAAACCATAATACTGATTTAAAAAATCATTAAACTGTGCTACAGTTTCATTTGTTAATTCACTTATTACGACAACTTGTGTTGAGGAATTAAAAATAAATTCACCTTTATATTCTTTTACCTTTACAGGCTTTGGAATAACATTAACATTTGTTTGAGCAAAAAGC
>CAIQJL010000237.1 GCA_903872185.1 uncultured Bacteroidota bacterium
ATAGACACCTGCGTATTGAAAATATGACACTGATAAAATAACTAAAAAATAAATAAATTATGTCAAAACTTAATGTTGACCAAAAAACAATAATGTTGCTTTTTTCTGATAAGAAGTCAGATTTTCTTATCCCTGATTATCAAAGACCTTACGCATGGGAGGAGAGTCAATGTCAAACACTTTGGGACGATATTTTTGCATTTGCATTTCCAGACAATAATTGTGATAAATTTGACAGCAATGAAGAGTATTTCTTAGGGTCAATAGTTACTTTTGAAAACGAAAATAACAAAAAAGAAGTAATTGATGGACAACAGCGTTTAACAACTTTGATGTTATTGTTGCGTGCATTTTATGCCAAATTTGGAAATATGCAAGATGAAAATTCAAAAAGTACACGTGAGAGAATTGCTCAATGTTTATGGAAAACAAATGAGTTTGGACAAGCTAATTTGAATGTTTTGAAAATTGATTCTGAAGTAGCTACAGATAATGACAAAGATGAGTTTCTTGAAATACTTAAATCAGGAATTGTAAACAAAGACCAAAAAAGTAATTATGCAAAAAACTATCGTTTTTTTCAAGAAAAAATAGACACATTTTTAAGTGAATACCCTTCCTATTTTGCATACTTACCAGCAAGGATTCTAGGAAACTGTATTCTTTTACCTATTGATGCGGAATCTCAAGATACTGCGTTAAGGATTTTCTCAACATTAAACGATAGAGGACTTCCCTTATCTGATGCAGACATTTTTAAAGCTCAATTCTATAAACATTATAGCACAAAAAATAAAAAGGATAGTTTTATTGAACAATGGAAAGAACTTGAAGATATTACTAGTAGAATCTTCAAACCAATAAATGGTACTCCAATGGATGAACTTTTTACTAGATATATGTATTTTGTTCGATCAAAACAAGGAATTAAATCGAGTACTACTGAAGCACTCCGTAAATTCTATGAAAAAGGTAAATATGCAATTCTAAAACAAGATGAAACTTTACCAAACCTTAAAATATTAGTAGATTTTTGGCATGATGTATATAATCAAAACCCTGAAAGATTTTCATCCAACGTTTTGAGAAAGTTATTCATACTTAATTATGCTCCAAATGGTATGTGGACTTATTTTTTATCTGTATATTTTTTACATAACAAAAACGAAAATGAGCAATTAGAAGAAAATGAGTTAGATGACTTTTTGAAAAAAATAATTGCTTTTGTTTGGGGATTTTCTTTCGTCAATCCTGGCGTAAATGCTCTAAGAACACCTGTTTATGCAGAAATGATAAATATAGTAACAAATAACATAGTAACATTTGACGAACATAAATTTGTTGAAACAACTTTAAAGACAGCAATTAATAATTTTGAATTTAAAAACGGAAGACCAATAACAAGGTCAATGCTAACTTGGTGGGAATTTATTGACAATAACCAATCAATACCTACACTAAGTACTAACTTTGATATTGAGCATATTTTTGCAAGGAAAAGACAAGAAAATGACAAAACTTTAACAAATACGAAAAGCCTTGAGTCACTTGGAAATAAAGCCTTGTTAGAAGATAAAATAAATATTAGGGCATCTGATTACAGATTTATTGATAAAGTTAAATATTACAAAGGGTTTACCAACGACAAAGGACAACAAAAAGCAGGAACAATTATTACAGAATTGGTAAGTTTAGCAACAACTAATGTTGATTTTACAGAACAAGATATAATTAATAGAACAGAAGAAATTACTAATCAATTCATTGATTTTCTGAAACAAAACAATTTAATAAAACAAAATTAAAAAAGAACCACAGCACACAACAACGTGTATAAAACATTTGGCAGTCAGTGGTTTATCAAGCGTTTCAGCTCGTATCAAAAGTAGTTGTAACTTGACAGGAAACCGCTTCGAAATGCCAAACGTTTCATACA
>CAIQJL010000238.1 GCA_903872185.1 uncultured Bacteroidota bacterium
ATTAATAACTTATACGAAGCCGGCTTCAGCTATGCTGCAGTATTTGCAGTATACATCAAGGTACTCAACTTCAAAATGTCTTTTTCACAAGACAAGTAAAACAATAAATTACTTGTTATACTTTAGGTAAATATACGAAGTATATAGATATAATGTTATGTTTTTTTGTAAAATTTTTATGAACATGAAAAAACCTTCTGTTTACAGAAGGTTTTAGAGTATAAATGAAAAAATAAATTAATACAGTTCGGCTACTGTTTTATCATACTTAACCTGAAGTGCTATTTCACCTTTTTCGCCATACCATTTCCAGGTTCCGTTGCGCATTCCCATATCATAGTAACCCATTGTGCGAAGTTGACCATTTTTAAACCAGTCTTTATATTCGCCATGTTTAATCCCATTTAAATATTGTTGCATAAACTGAGCTTGACCATTTTCGTAGTAAGTAATCTGCTTATCGTTTGGCTGAACTTCAGAAGTTTGTGAGCTAACACTGTCTTGCGAAGCATCTGTAGGAGTTGCTTTCTGATTGTTACAAGACAAGGCTAATGTTAAGGGTAAACAAAGTAATAATGAGTATACTTTTCTCATGGCAAACTTGGTTTAAATTGTTTGTCAAATATATCTGAATCGTTTCAGTAAAACAAACTTTTTCATTAAAATCTATTAACGAACCCAAAATGTACACGAGCAGTCTTAAATTGCACACTATTTCCTAACTGATGTCCAAGGGCATAGCTGAAGGTAAAGATTCCTGCTTTTGTTTGAAACTCAATTCCTGCACCAAAACCCGCAGGATTATCATTTTTAACTTCAATGCTCTTATAATAAGCTTGATCGTAGAATGCAAAAAACGCAGAATTTTCTTCGAAAAGAAAACGTATTTCTGAACTTCCAATTAAATATTGTGAGGCATAAATACTTTCTTCGTCAAAACCGCGTAAAGTAGACAATCCACCTATTCGATACAACTCATTTTTAAAAAGTTTTTTCGTGTTAATATAACCTGATTGAACCCTTAATTTTAAAACCCACTTTCTGTACAAATTAGTATATTTTGAAATATCTGCATATTGCTCATTTCTAAACGAACTCATTTGTATACCACTGTACAATAATGGATTAATTTCTGGATGTCGTTCAATAGTTTTTTTACCATATCCAGCCTGGAATTTAATTGAGTATCCATTTATTGGGTTAAATTTATTATCGAGCGAAGAATAAAATAAAGATATTCCAAATATATTTGAATTATAACTGGAAAGAGCAGGTAAAGTAGTTGTTGAGGATAATCCAGAAGTATAAAGCAAAGTTGATGATCCATTTTCATAATAAATGCCAATATTATTTGACCCGGTTAAATAAAAAGGAATCCCAATATGAGATGTAACTGTTAAAAAGGTGCTATCTTTTTTAAATAATTTTATTGAAGCAATTCCGCCAATTGGTTTGTTTAAAATATATGGGAGCTGGAATAATGCAAAAAGATTTTGTGAAGATGTTTCCAGCTTTTTCCAATTAAATTCAATCTTGTCATTTCTATGAAAAGAGTTTAATAAATTAAGAGAAATATCACCTGTAAGAAGAAATTTTCCCGTAATTTTTGGATCGGGCATAATTCCAAGTATTCCATTAAATTGATTTGCTTTTTTCTGTTTAATAAATAACCTAACCCTGGCTTTATTATTAATAAAAAAAATCTCTTGAGGCTTTTCAATTGTTACAAAGCTTAATTCTTTTAATAATCGGTTTATTTGAAATACCTTTTTTTCGCTATAATTTTTACAAGAAACGATTCCCAAATAATGTTTTAAAAAACTGTTTGATATTTTAACATTACCAGTAATTTCGAGACTATCAAAACGAATTAGCTCTCCGCTTTTTACTAAATATTTTGCTGATATTAATCCTGGTGAAATTTCAAAACTGTCTGTTTTAATACTTGCAAATGGATATCCATTATTTTCGTAGTTATTTATAATTCTATTTTTCGACTTTGAAATGTTTTCGATTAAAACAGGCTTTCCAACAAATTGTTTGTTTTTTGGAGAAAGATTAACCATTAAACCAGCTGCGGCATCTAGAAAACTAATTTCGCCCCACCTATATTTCACACCATTATATATATAGAAATATACAGTATCGTTAATTAACTTTGAAGAATCTATGGATGCCGAAATAAATCCATTGGCAATAAGGCAATTAACATATAGTCTTGAAATCGAATCTATTTTATTTTCAAAAATCTTTTTGGGCAAAGAATTATTGCACTTTTTACAAATTTCGTGTGGATTTTTTAAAATAACAGCAACTGTTTTTTGTGCTAATGCTCCAAGATTTGCAGCAGCAACAAAAAATAATAAAAACGCAATTCTTTTTAATTTTCTATAAAATTTCACTTATTATTTAAAAACCCTTGTTTCTCAAGAACATTCAATAACGAATTGGAGAAAGTAATATTGTCTTTTTTAGTATATCGTTTTTCGGTGAAAACCTGAGCTAGTGTTTCTAATTCATTAATTTTTAAAAGCTCAGCTGTTTGAGGTAACGATTCTTTTTCGAAATACGCTTTATCAATATCTTCTTTGGAATAATCTTTATATGACCCGAAATGAATAACCGATTCTAGTGGAAGCCTATCCGTTAAACCCGGAGCTTCATCTGGATAACCCAAAACAATTGCTGTTACAGGAACCACAAACTTTGGAAGATTTAAAATATCAATAAATTTATCGGCCATATATGTGGTCGTTCCAAGATAACAAATACCTAATCCTTTTGCTTCTGCAGCAATACAGACATTTTGAGCAACTAAAAGCGCATCAATTGCAGCTGTAAAAAAAGATAAAAAATTATCGTAACCAGGAACCGCTTTTCTTTGCTCGCACCATTTGTTAAATCTATTAAAATCTGCGCAAAAAGTTAAAACTACAGGAGCTTGTTTAACAATATTTTGTTTAAAATGTGCTTCCCAGAGTTTTTCTTTTATTGCCTCCTCACGACTCACGATAATACTATATACCTGCATATTACCAGTGGTAGATGCTTTAGTTCCTGCAACTAAAATCTCGTTTAATAGCTCATCACTAATTTTATCAGATTTATACTTTCTTATTGATTTATGTTGCAAAAGAGAATTAATCATATTTTGAATGTTTTTACATACAAAGATGATCATTTTTCTGTGTCAAAAAAATGATTTTACCTAGCCCCGATTTCAAATTTAACCAACTTAATCGGTTTAGAAAAACTTGAAAAAGTTTTGATTTTGTAGACTTATTACTCACAGATTTAACAACATACGCAAATACGCGAGAAAAATTACTTAAAAACTGAAAGAAAATTAATCATTAATTTTATTGTATTTTTTTTCTCTAAATAAATAGTTATATATTTGCACAAAGATTTATTCAAAGAAAACTAAGGTCAAATGAAAAAAATTGCAACTGTGTTTTTAGCCGCTTTAGTGCTTGCACTTGTATTAAATGCTTGCAAAAGTAGCGAACATTGCCCAGCATATGGTCAGGTTGAGACACCTCAAACTACCCAACACGGTTAATCCGGTTTTTTAACTTTTTTGTATTGCTTTCACAAGTTTATTTCGATAAATTTGTGAAATTTTTTTTATGTACCGTTTCACTTTCATTTTATTACTTCTTCTTTTTTCATTAAGTGCTTTTTCACAGGGAGAACTTAACGATGAAGTACGTGTAGTAACTGGAAATGAAAAAACCTATGCTGTATTAATAAATTCTAATGGCTGGGGTTTTAATTTACGAAGAGGAAAAAGATTGGATGGTTTTAGAAAACGATTAATTGATTTTGATCTAGCATATGTAAAACATCCAAAGGAAATTAAAACACAGAATCCATACTTTGAAAACCAGAAAAGATTCGTTTTTGGAAAACTTAATACTCTGGTAACTTTTAGAGCTGGAATTGGACTACAAAAAGAAATTTATAGCAGATTTGATAAAGGAGGTATTGCCATTAAATATTTTTACGAAGGAGGCATTTCTCTTGCATTATTAAAACCTGAATATTATCAGGTTGTTGATAGTGAAAAAGTTAGCAGCAACAAAAGAGTTCTATATACAAGCGATAAATTATTTGACTATAACATTCACCAGGTAAGCGACATATATAGCCGGTCGTCATTTTTTAAGGGGTTTAACGAAACTAAAGTAAAGCCTGGATTATTTGTTAAATTCGGATTATCATTTGTTTACAGTAATTCCAACGATGCTATTAACGCTCTGGAAACAGGAGTAATTTTAGATTTTTACGCAACTGAATTACCAATAATGGCAACTAAAAAGAACGATCCATATATAATTTCTTTATTTGTCAGCTATCGATTTGGAAGAGTTGGCATCAAAAACAAGAAAAATATTCTGATTGAAAATGGATCAGAAGACTTATAAAATAGATCCTAATAAACCAAAGGTAAAACTTCCTTCGGGTAAATCATATTTGTCTGTAAAACAAGTTGTAGAAGAAAAAAAACTTCACACAATATGCCAAAGTGGCAATTGTCCGAATTTAGCCGAATGCTGGGGGGCAGGTACTGCAACATTTATGATACTTGGAAATATTTGTACCCGTTCTTGTCGTTTCTGTTCTGTTGAAACAGGGAAACCACTACCTCCTGATATTGACGAACCAAACAAAATATCAGATTCAGTTAAACACATGAAATTAACACATTGTGTAATTACTAGTGTTGACAGAGACGATTTAAAAGATGGTGGTGCTCAACATTGGGCAAATACAGTTAATTCAGTAAAATCAAAAAACCCATTAACTACAATTGAAATTTTAATTCCTGATTTTAAATTTAATACATCAAATTTAGATATTATTATAAACTCTAAACCTAATATTATTTCGCACAATCTTGAAACAGTTGAAAGACTGACAAAACAAATAAGAGTTCAGGCAAAATACAATAGAAGTCTGGAAGTTTTAAAATACTTATTTGATAAGGGCGTAACTTCAAAAAGCGGAATTATGCTTGGTCTTGGAGAAACAATTGAAGAAATATTCAAAACCATGGATGACCTATTGAATACGGGATGTAGAATAATTACTATTGGTCAGTACTTGCAACCAACATCAAATAATGTAAAAGTTGAAAAATATTATTCTGAAGAAGAATTCAATACATTTAAAGAAATCGCCCTAAAAAAAGGATTTAAAATCGCAGAATGTGGAAGTTTAGTTCGTTCGTCTTATCATGCAGAAAAACATTTAATTTGATGGAATAATATATTTCTCCATCCCTTTTGATTGCCACGTTTTAAGAACTCCTTTTTCGTCAGAATAAATAAAATATGCTTCTAAAAATTTATGTTTTTCTACAAATTCTTTTCCTTTTTCAAGACCCATTACCATAATTGGGGTATCGAAACCATCTGCAAGTGTTCCGTTATCAGCGACAATAGTAACACTTAATAAATTGTGATGAGTTGGATATCCTGTTTTGGGATTAATTGTATGAGAATATTTTATACCATCTTCCTCAAAGAATTTTCTGTAGCTACCACTCGTTGTCACTGATTTTCCGGATATAGCAATAATTGTTTGTAATGGATTATCTTCAGTTGCTTCTGGATTATCAATTCCAACTTTCCAGACTTCACCTTTATCGTTTAAACCTTTAGTACGAACTTCACCTCCAATTTCAACCATGTAGTCAGTTATTTTATTTGATTCAAGATACAAAGAAACATAATCAACAGTAAAACCTTGAGCAATCGAATTAAGATCGAGTTGTATTCTTGGATCTTCCTTAACTATCTGATTGTTTTCTAATTTAATTTTATTCATTCCTACAAATTCTTTCAAACTATCAACCTTAGCCTGATCTAATTTAACTTTTGCAGATGGTAAAAATCCCCAAGCCTTAACAAGAGGAGCAACCGTAATATCAAAATAACCCTCTGTTTTCTCATATACCTTTACACTTGCATTATAAACTGCATTAAATAAATTATCAGTTTTTACATTTGCCTCGTTATTATTTATTCTTGAAATAATAGAGCTATCAACGTATTCGGACATTGAATTATTAATTTTATCAAATAAAGCAGTAATCTCTGGCAACTTTATACTGTCTGTAACTATTTTATATTTTATACTAAAGGTTGTTCCTTGAGTATTGCCAGCAAAATGAACATATTGACCTTTTAAAGGATAATTTGTTGTTTTTTCTGTCGAATTATTTGAGCAAGCAAAGGCAATGCTTACAATTAATAGAATAAGTGTAAATTTTTTCATGGTAATTTGTTAAAACAACGAGTTAATTAATTTATCATCAGCAATATTAGGAATTGTAACTTTTAAGTTTGGTTCTTTTTGCATAGCGCGTTTTATCGCAAAAACAGCTTCTTCATTTCTTGCCCAACTACGTCTTGAAATTCCATTATTTACATCCCAAAACAACATTCTTTGTAATCTAACATCAGCTTCTGCACTACCATCTAGCACCATTCCAAAACCACCATTTATTACTTCGCCCCAACCAACACCACCACCATTATGTATTGACACCCAAGTAGCTCCACGGAACGAATCGCCGATTACATTTTGAATTGCCATATCTGCAGTAAACTGCGACCCATCGTAAATATTTGAAGTTTCGCGAAATGGAGAATCGGTTCCCGAAACATCGTGATGATCACGGCCTAACACAACAGGTGCAGATATTTGTCCTTCTTTTACAGCTTTGTTAAATGCCTTTGCTATTTCAATTCTTCCTTCAGCATCTGCATAAAGAATTCTGGCCTGCGAACCAACAACAAGTTTATTTTTCTTTGCTTCGTTTATCCATTTTACGTTATCAAGCATTTGTTGCTTAATTTCAATTGGAGCATCAGTGCTAAGTTTCTCTAAAACATTTGCAGCCAACTGATCAGTAAAATCTAAATCTTCTGATTTTGATGAAGTACAAACCCAACGAAATGGCCCAAATCCATAATCGAAACACATTGGTCCCATAATATCCTGAACATATGAAGGATATTTAAAGCTTCCATCGGCTTTCATCATATCGGCTCCTGCACGACTAGCTTCTAATAAAAATGCATTTCCGTAATCGAAAAAGTACATTCCACGTGAAGTCAAAGTGTTTATTGCAATTACTTGTCTGCGTAGTGATTCGTAAACTTTTTCTTTAAATTTTTCTGGTTCTTTTGCCATCATTTCATTTGATTCTTCAAATGTTAATCCAGCAGGATAATAACCACCAGCAAATGGATTATGAAGCGAAGTTTGGTCGCTTCCCATTTCAACATGAATATTTTCTTTTACAAATTTTTCCCACAAATCAACAATATTACCTTGATATGCAATTGAAACTGATTCTTTATTTGCTTTTGCATTTTTAACTCTTTCGGCAAGTTTATCCAAATCAGAATAAACCTCATCAACCCAACCTTGAGAGTGGCGAGTATGTGTAGCTTTAGGATTTATTTCTGCAATTACTCCTATTGCTCCTGCAATAACTGCTGCTTTTGGCTGAGCACCTGACATGCCTCCCAATCCACTGGAAACGAATAGCTTTCCAGCAAGTGAGTCATTGTTTTTTGAAATTAATCTACCTGCATTTAATATAGTAATTGTAGTTCCATGAACAATTCCTTGTGGCCCAATATACATAAATGAGCCGGCTGTCATTTGTCCATATTGCGAAACTCCTAAGGCATTAAATTTTTCATAATGATCTTTACCCGAATAATTTGGAATAACCATTCCATTTGTAACAACTACCCGCGGTGCTTCTTTGTGTGAAGGAAAAAGTCCCATTGGATGACCAGAATACATAACTAAAGTTTGTTCGTCTGTCATTTCACTAAGGTACTTCATTGTTAATAGATATTGCGCCCAATTTTGAAAAACAGCACCATTTCCACCATAAGTAATTAATTCGTGAGGATGCTGAGCAACTGCATGATCTAAATTATTGCTTAGCATAAGCATAATTGCAGCTGCTTGAAGCGATTTATGAGGAAATTCGTTTATACTTCTTGCATAAATTTTATAATCGGGACGTAAACGATACATGTAAATTCGTCCATAAGTATTTAACTCTGAAAGAAATTCGGGAGCAAGTATTTTATGTTGTGATTCTGGAAAATACCTTAGTGCGTTTTTTAGTGCAAGTTTTTTTTCGCCTGAACTTAGAATATCTTTTCTTTTTGGGGCATGATTTACATTTAAATCATACTCTTTTTGTTTTGGTAAAATTTCAGGTATCCCCTGTTTAATCGAATTTTGAAAATCCTGGGCAGTCATTCTTTATTAATATTATTTAGCCGTAAAGTTATAATTTGGAAATAAGAATATTCAAGAATTAAATCATAAAATATTAATATGATCCTGGCATATTTTCGGGAATTACAATAACAAAATCGCCTGTTTTCTTTGCCTCTTCAGTAAGTTCTGAAATACTTTCCTGAGTTTCTGTATTAATAATTACTACTTTATAGGTTTTTTTCTCTGGTTTTAAATATGTAATAATTCCTTCTCTGTTATTGCTATGGTAACTTCCATTAAAATGAAGAAAGAGCTGTCCTTTTTTATAATGCTCTAAAATAAAATAAGCCATTGTTGCATCTTTGATTGCCTGTGCTTTAGGAATATTTTTACTATAATGTTCGTCGGTACTATCCATCATTGCAAGCATTGATTTATAACATTTTATGTTTTCATCATATTCTATTGGAAGTGGTGCAATAAATTTTTTAGCCTCTTTTGATAAACTATCCAACTCATTAAAACCGCCTTTGTTAACCATGGCAGCATAACGATGTGGAATATTAGTTGCAATAAATGGAATACAATTCTTTTTACAAAACTGAACAATTGGCTTATAATCAGTTTTATAATTGGTCCAGATACGTGCTTCTGCCTCAACATCTTTTGCTTTAATTCTTCCATTTAAATACTCATCTAAAATTAGTTGAACATCTGCTTCAAACATTTCTGCACCAATTACTAACTCTTTTTGTCTGCTTTTATATAAATCTTGGGTTAATTCTATCTCTAGCCAATGTGCAATGGGGTTATCATGTAATTCACCAAAAAAAACAAAATCGGCAGCTTTACAAGCATTTAACAAAGAGTCATAAGAAGTAATTTTTCCATCTCCTTGAAAAATTTTAAATGCCTCTTTATTTTGAGACGAAACACCTAATGAATAGAACATTAATAAAAATAAAACAATATTTTTCATTTGTGAAAGTTTAATTGAAAACAAAGGAAACATTTTTTTCGCTAATTTGCGAAGTATTTTATGTTAAAGCAGTTTAAAATAATATTGGGATTTGTTATCGGAATTTTTATTTCGACAACTACTGTTGCCCAATCAACGTTTTCGCTTGAGATTATGACAGTTGGTCTGCATCCATTTGACCGACCAAATCTACAGGTTTATGAAAATGCCCTTGATATTGATGGACTTTTTTGCGCAGAGCCAGGGCTTATTTTTTCTTATGAAACTTTTGTTCACGAGAATTTATTATCATTTCAATTCTCCCAAGCATTATTTGCCGATGCCGCAGGACAGCTTTCTGGGTTTTCAGAAATTTCTTTAAGAAAGGTTCTATTTCATAAATGGAGAAGTACGATTTACCTTAGTGCCGGTCCAGCTTTAACTTATAGAAAATCATGGGCATTACTTGATCACTATGTACCCGAAGGCGGATATACGACATATGGCACATGGCAAATTAAACCATGGGTAATTGCCAAAATAGAATATGATTTTTTTATTGGTAAAAAAAGTGACATAAGTATAGGATTTTTATACGGACACGAATACAATACTTTTACAGCAACTATTGGATACAGACACTGGATTTCTACTAAAGTAAAACACACTAGAAAGTGTAACTGCGGTTCAGATAAGTACAAGAAAAAATTTAGAGAATGGTTTTGGTAACATGACCATTTTACTTTAAACTTATTATTTTCTTAATATTTAAATTTCATGTTATTTGACATAAAATCTTTGGTGGTTTTTGAAAAAACATGTAGTTTTGATTTTTTTTAACCATCCTACTCAAAAAATGGAAGTTACACGAACTTTTGACCTTGTTGAATACATTAATCTAAAATATCCAAAAGAAGATATTTTTGCTGGCAAGATTAATAATGAGTGGAAAAAATATAGTACACTAGATTATCGGGAGTATTCAAATCTTATAAGTTACGCTTTACTTGAACTCGGCTTTAAAAAAGGCGACAAAATAGTTACTGTAACTCATAATCAGCCCGAATGGAATTTTATTGATTTTGGAATGGCTCAGATTGGTGTAGTTCATGTGCCAGTATATCCAAATATAAGCGAAGAAGATTATACACATATTTTTAATCATAGCGATGCAAAAGCAATTTTTGTAAGCGATAACATTCTACTTAAACGAGTACAAAACTCAATAAAAGCCTCACAACAAATAATAAATGTTTTTAGCATTTCAAATTGTGATGGAATAAGGTCTTTTAATGATTTAATAAACATTGGCAAACAAACCGCTGAAAAACACGCAAATGAACTAGAAATTATTCGTGATAACATTTCAAAAAACGATCTCGTAACAATAATTTACACATCTGGAACAACAGGATTATCAAAAGGCGTAATGTTATCACACAACAATCTAGTGGTAAATGCAATTTCAAGTTCAAAAATTCAACCTCTTAACAACAAACACCGGGTTTTGAGTTTTTTACCATTATGCCATGTTTATGAACGAATGATTAATTATCATTATCAATATCTTGGCATAAGTATATATTATGCGGAGAATCTTGGTACAATTGCAATAAACCTGCGTGAAATAAATGCTCATGGGATGTGCTCTGTACCGCGTGTTTTAGAAAATATTTTTGATAAAATTAATTCAGCAGGAAAAGATCTTAATGGATTTAAAAAGAAAATATTTTACTGGGCTTTAAACCTTGCTTTAAAATTTGAAGTTGATGGAAAAAATGGTTGGTTTTATTCTCAAAAACTTAAACTTGCCGATAAGTTAGTTTATAGTAAATGGAGAAAATCCCTTGGTGGAAACCTTCAAATTATTATTTCTGGAGGTTCGGCTATACAAATTCGGCTTTTAAAACTATTTTGGGCCATTAAAATAATGACAATTGAAGGATATGGTTTGACCGAAACATCGCCAGTTCTTTCATGTAATTTGCCTCGCAAAGGTGGTGTAAAATTTGGCACTGTGGGTAAAATATTAGAAAACATTGAAGTTGAAATAGCACCCGATGGTGAAATTATTTCCCGTGGCCCATGTGTAATGTTAGGATATTATAAAGACGACGTTGCAACAAAAGAAGTTATTGACAAAAACGGATGGTTTCATACTGGTGATATTGGTAAAATTGAAAATGGTTTTTTAACTATAACAGATCGCAAAAAAGAAATCTTTAAAAACAGTGGAGGAAAATACGTTGCCCCACAATTAATTGAAAACAAGTGCAAGGAGTCAAATTTTATTGAACAGGTTTTTATTGTCGGCGAAAACGAAAAATATACAGCAGCTGTTATTTCTCCAAATTTTAATCATCTGCATTTTTGGGCAGCAAAACACAAACAACATTTTCGTGATAACCACGAATTAATTTTAAATACAAAAGTTCTTGAGCGAATTCACAAAGAAATTGTTTGTGTAAATCTAAAACTTAGCCCTCACGAACAAATTAAAAAATTTAAACTAACCACAGACGAATGGACTCCTCAAAGTGGTGAACTAAGCCCTACTTTAAAATTAAGACGAAAAGTACTTTTTAAAAAATACGATCATTACGTTAAAGAAATGTTTTTATAAAAGCACATTTTATTCGCCTGCTTTTACATCCTGACTTATAATTTTATAATCACTTCCTTCTTTTTGAATAATAAAAATTTGTGTAGAATTTATTTTTTCGTTTTCAACTTTATATGTTAACGAAATGCCTGACGGCTCTCCTTTAATCTCGACAAATGCACTATCAGTTAAACTATAAGAAATTACTTTTCCTATACTAGTTGCAAGTTCTTCGATTTTCTCTGACCTGGTTTGAGTTGCTTCAGAATAAAAATCATCAGTTGAATAATACTTTTCAGCATCATCAAAATTATTTACTTTTAAAGCGTTAAGATAACTTTCAGCACATTGCTTTGCCTTTCCAGTCTCTAATTGGTCTGAATCGCAAGCAGTAAGAAGTAAAACTACAATAATAACCAATAAATTTCTCATAGTTGTATGTGTTGTATTAGTCTGCAATATACAATAATATGAATATTTAACTATCCATCTGTTTAAAAATATTTAAAACTTAACATTAAATTAATATTAATGTTATAAAAAGGTAAATTCATTCATCTTACTTTGTAGAATTATTAGAAAAAATAAAAAATTATGTTTGGCTTAAGTTTAGGATTATCGATACTACTTGTAGTTGTTATACTTGCTGCTTGTGTTTTTGAGTTTATAAATGGATTTCACGATACAGCAAATGCTGTTGCTACCGTAATTTATACCCGTTCATTGACTCCAAAGGTTGCAGTAATCTGGTCGGGTATCTGGAATTTTATTGGCGTTTATTTTGGTGGAATTGCTGTAGCTATGGGAATTGTAAACTTACTCCCAATGGATGCACTTGTAGATCAGAACATTTATCACAGCATTGCAATGATAGCTGCTTTAATAATAACTGCTATTGTTTGGAATTTAGTTACTTGGTATTATGGAATACCTTGTTCAAGTTCACACACACTAATTGGCTCAATATTCGGCGTTGGAATAGCATTTATGTTTATTGGCGGTAGCGCAGCTTTAAATTGGAAAAAAGTAACTGATGCTGGTCTTTCTTTACTTATTTCACCAATTGTGGGTTTTGGGTTAGCTCTAATTTTAATGTTTGTATTTAAAAAACTTATTAAAAAGAAACGTTTTTTTAAACAACCCGATCCTGTAAAAAAACCTCCATTCTGGATTAGATTTGTACTTGTATTAACAAGTACCAGCGTTAGTTTTTCCCATGGCTCAAACGATGGCCAAAAAGGTGTTGGATTAATAATGATAATTTTAATCGCATTTTTACCTGGTCAATTTGCTTTAGACTCATCAAAAAACACAACAAACATTGATGGAAATCTTGTTCAAATTGGCAATTATTTAAATAAAATTGACACTTTAAAACTTGCTGCTGCTGATTATACAACCTATGCTGATTTAAAATCAAAAATCGCTTCAACAAAAATTGTTCTTGACAAATCTCAAGGGCCAGAAGAAATACCTTATTCTGAAAGATTTGGTGTTCGAAAAAATATTCTAGCTATTGGAAAACTTAGCGATAAGTTATTTAAAAGTGAGTCCCTAAAAAACACTACTAAAATTAACCTCACCGAAAAAGAAGCAGATCACTTTAAAAAGAATGTAAAAGAATTATCTGCCTATACCGAATACGCTCCTTGGTGGGTAATTTTATTAATATCTGTTTCGCTTGGTTTAGGAACAATGATAGGTTGGAAAAGAATTGTTATTACTCTGGGAGAAAAAATCGGAAAATCTAATCTTACTTTTGCACAAGGAACCAGCGCAGGAATTATTGCGGCTGGAACTATTGGCATTTCATCTGGATTAGGATTACCAGTAAGTACTACTCATGTTTTATCTTCAGGTATTGCAGGAACAATGGTTTCAGAGGGCGGAATTAAAAATCTTCAAGGAGGAACCATTAAAAATATATTATTGGCATGGGTAATAACCATACCCGTGACAGTCATACTTTCTGGCGGATTATTTCTTCTGTTTAGATATTTTATTAAATAAGCAAGCCATCAGCCATTCAAGAACAGCGAACAACTCGCTGTAATTAAAGACAATATAACTTGACTTGTAATAATCTTCTATATGATAAATATTAATTCTCTTCAACAAGTCAAAATTTCTTACTTTTGCATTTCTTTTCAGAAAATATATTGTGAATATATACTCACGCAAACAAGCTTGGAAACTCTTACTCCTAATTATTGCAGTAATAATTGGCATAGCTTCGCTTTGGGTAACTAATAATCTGGTTAAAAAACTTGAGCAGGAAGAAAGAAAGAAAATCGAGCTCTGGGCTAAAGGAATGGAATCTTTGGCTAGAATAGAAAATCCTGATCAAGATATTACTTTTATTTTTGAAGTAATTAAAAATAACGAAACTGTTCCGGTAATTATAACTGACGAAAACGATAGTATTTTTGCATTTCGCAATCTTGATTCTTTAAAAATAAATGATAGTTCATACTTAAAAAGCAGACTTGCTGACATGAAAGCTCATTGTGAGCCAATTGAATTAATAAGGTCTGAAAAATTAACCCGAATTGTTTATTACGAAGACTCCACTATATTAATTCAACTACTTTATTATCCTTATATTCAGCTTGCTGTAATTTTTCTTTTCATACTTGTGGCATATTTTGCTTTCAGTTCTTCGCGCAAAGCAGAGCAAAATCAGGTTTGGGTTGGTATGGCAAAAGAAACAGCTCATCAGCTTGGAACACCAATTTCATCGTTAATGGCTTGGATTGAATTACTTTCATTAAAAAATGTTGATCAGGAAATTTTATTAGAAATTGGTAAAGACATTAAACGACTGGAAATTGTAACTGAACGTTTTTCAAAAATAGGCTCGGGCACATCATTAGTTCTAATAAATGTTATAGAAGTGCTAAACAATGTTATAAGCTACATGAGAACCAGAACCTCATCAAAAGTTCAATTTATTTTAAACTTTTCTGCTACAAGCGAATTACTGGTTCCGCTAAACCCTGCACTTTTCGAGTGGGTAATTGAAAATATTTGTAAAAATGCCATTGATTCTATGGAAAGTTCGGGCACTATAGAAATCTCAATATATGATCAAATGCAAATGTTATTTATTGATATTAAAGATTCGGGAAGAGGTATACCAAAATCAAAATATAAAACTGTTTTTCAACCAGGATACACAACTAAAAAACGTGGCTGGGGCTTGGGTTTGAGCCTTTCAAAGCGAATAATAGAAGTTTATCACAATGGAAAAATATTTGTAAAATCTTCAGAAATTAACATTGGCACTACATTTCGTATTGCTTTAAAAAAATAATTTCTTGTTTTTACTGTTTTTGATTAAAAATATATTTATTAGGTTAAAGTACACCTATTTACCTTTAAAAATAATGTGATTGGGTTTTTTATTCTGATAATATTTATACCTTTGCGAAAATTTTTTTGAGAGTGAAAAAGATGACAGAGTTTATCATTCCTTTCGTAGGCTTGAAGGCAGGTGAGCATGTATTCAACTATGATATAGGAACTTCATTTTTGGAGAAATTTGAAAATTCAGAAATAAAAGGCATAGAGCTAAGCGTTGAAGTAAAAATGGTAAAGAATAATAATTTGTTGGAATTCCATTTCCAATTAAACGGAAACATACAAGTTGAGTGCGACATTTGCCTCGATAATGTAAGTTTACCCGTTGATTACCAGTCTTATTTAATCGCCAAACTCGAAAATATTGAAGATGACGAAGACGATATTATTTATCTTAAACCAGATGAAAGCGAGATAGATATATCACAATTTATTTATGAAAGCATTGTTTTTTCTTTACCTTTAAAAAGAGTCCATCCTGATAAAAGAGGAAAAAACAAATGCAATCCCGAAATGCTAAAAAAACTAAAATCACTTTTAGTTGATAATGTTGAAGAAACACAAGATCCTAGATGGAATGATTTAAAAAATTTATTGAATAATTAAATAATAAGAAAATGCCACATCCAAAAAGAAAACACTCTAAACAAAGAAGAGACAAAAGGAGAACCCACGATAAGGCTATTGCTCCTACATTAGCAACTTGTTCAAATTGCAGCGCAACTGTACAATTCCATCATGTTTGTCCAGAATGCGGTTTTTACAGAGGCAAAAAAGCCATTGAAAAAGAAGTAGCAGTTTAATTTTCGTTGATGAAAATTGGTGTTGATATTATGGGTGGCGATTTTGCCCCCGAGTTTACACTACAAGGTGCTGTAATGGCACAGAAGCAACTTCCGGAAGGAGTAAGGTTAGTTTTAGTAGGACCATGCGAAAAAATTAATTCTTTTCTTCTAGAAAAAGGTGAGAATATTAACGATTACGAAATAGTTGATGCTCCTGATGTTATCGAAATGGGAGATCATCCTTCGAAAGCATTTAGTCAAAAACCAAAATCGAGCATTGCTGTTGGATTTGATCTTTTACACAAAGATAAAATTGATGGTTTTGCAAGCGCTGGAAATACTGGTGCCGTTTTGGTTGGAACAATGTATACCATAAAGTCAATACTTGGCGTTATACGACCATGCATTGCGGCAACAGTTCCTCGTAAAGACGGAAGTAATTTAATTCTTGCCGATGTTGGAATAAATCCTGATTGCAAACCAGATGTGTTATATCAATATGCAATATTAGCATCAAAATATGCAGAACACATATATAACATTAAAAATCCACGAGTTGGATTATTAAATGTTGGTTCAGAACCTGAAAAAGGAAATCTTCTTGCTAAAGCAACCTACGATTTAATGAAAGAAACTTCACACTTTAACTTTATTGGCAACATTGAAGGAAACGATTTATTGAAATGTGATAAAGCTGATGTAGCTATTTGTGATGGATTTGTTGGAAATATTCTATTAAAGCAAGCCGAGAGTTTTTATCAAATGCTGAAAGAAAGCAATTTAGCTGACGATTATATAGAAAGATTTAATTTTGAAAATTATGGTGGATTACCTATTCTAGGTGTAAATAAAACAGTTGTTATTGGTCATGGAGCTTCTACTTCTAAAGCAATAATGAACATGATACTTCTCACCTACAATGTTGAAAATTCAAAGTTAATTTACAAACTGAAAGAAATTTTTTAGAATCATGCAAAACTTAAAAGCAGTTATTACTGGGGTTGGCAGTTATGTTCCTGATTATATTCTAACTAACGAGGAGCTTAGCAAAATGGTTGATACCACAGACGAATGGATAATGACACGTATTGGTATTAAAGAAAGACATATTTTACGCGAACCGGGAAAAGGATCAAGCGATTTAGCAGTGGAAGCAGTAAATCAACTTCTGCAAAAAACAAAAATAAAACCCGAAGAAATTGATTTGTTAATTTGTGCTACCGTTACTCCCGACATGCAATTTCCTGCTACAGCAAATATAATTTGCGATAAAGTAGGAATAAAAAATGCTTTTAGTTATGATTTAAATGCTGGCTGTAGCGGCTTTTTATACGCTTTAGCTACTGGTTCAAAATTTATTGAAACTGGGAAATACAAAAAAGTAATTATAGTTGGTACCGAAAAAATGTCATCAATTGTTGATTATACAGACCGTGCTGTTTGTCCAATTTTTGGCGATGGTGCTGGTGCGGTAATGCTCGAACCAACAATAGAAAATATTGGAATTATTGACGAAATATTACTTTCAGATGGTGCTGGAAGAGTTCATTTACATCAAAAAGCTGGTGGCTCAGTAAAACCATCATCTTTTGAAACCGTTGCGGCAAAAGAACATTTTATTTATCAAGAAGGGCAACCTGTTTTCAAATGGGCTGTTTCTAAAATGGCCGACGTTTCGGTTGAAATTATGGAACGAAATAACATTAAACCCGAAGATCTTGCCTGGTTAGTTCCTCATCAAGCTAACATGCGAATTATTGACGCTACAGCTAATCGCATGAATCTTGATAAAAAACAAGTAATGATCAACATTCAAAAATATGGCAATACAACTTCTGCAACTTTGCCACTTTGTTTATGCGATTGGGAGCCTTTACTTAAAAAAGGAGATAATATTATTTTATCTGCTTTTGGCGCTGGATTTACCTGGGGCGCTATTTATTTAAAATGGGGATATAATAGTTAACCACTATCTCTTGTTTACTTTTTAATTTCTACATACTTTTCCGTTTTTCTGTATAATTTTACTTTTTTAAAATTATTCTAATGCGTAATTGGTTTGTAGATTTTCTTAATCTTTTTTATCCAAATTTATGTGCCGCTTGTGGTGAAAAATTATTAACCCAGGAGAAAGTTATCTGCACTAAATGTCTTGTAGACCTGCCACGAACAAATTTTCATTTAGAACACGAGAATCCTGTTAGCCAGTTATTTTGGGGTCGAGTAAATATACAAAATGCAACTGCACTTTTTCGATTTCAAAAAGGATCTAAGTTTCAGGATTTATTACACTTACTTAAATATAAAGGCCGACAAGATATTGGCGAAGAACTTGGACGACAATTAGGATTTGAATTAAAAAAATCAGAGCTTTTTAATGCTGTTAATGTTGTTATTCCTGTTCCTTTACATCCAAAAAGAGAAAAAAAAAGAGGATATAATCAGGCAGAGTGCATTGCAAAAGGTATTGCCGAAAGCATGGGAATTGAAATTCAAGCACGAAATATGATAAGAACTATTGAAACACAAACCCAAACAAAAAAATCAAGAATTGAACGTTGGAAAAATGTAGATTCGATTTTTGAAATCAGACAACCCGAGAAACTTAACAATAAACACATTCTTTTAGTGGACGATGTTGTAACTACTGGCGCAACATTGGAAGCATGTGCTCAGGAATTATTAAAAACCCAAGGAACTACTGTAAACATTGCAGCTTTAGCTACAGCATAAAAAATATGATAACCGAAAAGCTTAAAATAATTAACGATCCAGTTTATGGATTTATTACAATGCCTACTGGCAAAAATCATTTACTGGTAAAACATCCATGGTTCCAAAGACTAAGACATATTCGCCAACTTGGACTAGCTTTTTTAGTTTATCCCGGAGCTATTCACACAAGATTTCAGCATGGATTAGGAGCACATTATCTTACAACTTTAGCTATTGATGTATTAAAAAGTACTGGCATTAATATTACCAACGAAGAATCCTCTGCGGTATGTGCGGCTATTTTGTTACATGATATTGGTCATGGACCATTTTCGCACGCTCTCGAGCATACATTCATTAATAATATTAAACATGAGACTATCTCTGAATTATTTATGGAAGGTCTTAATAAAGAATTTGACGGACACCTTTCTTTAACTATAGAAATTTTTAAAAACAATTATCATAAAAAATTTTTACATCAGTTGGTTTCAAGTCAGCTAGATATGGATAGATTGGATTATTTAAAACGCGATAGTTTTTTTACCGGTGTTTCTGAAGGCGTTATAGGTAGCGACAGAATTATTAAAATGCTGAATGTTGTTAACGACAATTTGGTTGTAGATGAAAAAGGCATTTATTCTATAGAAAAATTTTTGATAGCCAGAAGATTAATGTATTGGCAGGTTTATTTTCATAAAACAGTATTGGCAGCAGAGCAAATGCTCGTAAATATTCTACAAAAAGCAAGGGAATTAATTCAACAAAAAATGCTATTACAAATGACACCAACAATGTTGAATTTTTTGTCTCACAATTATTCCGAAGATGATTTACGCAACAACCCTAATTTGCTAAATAACTTTTCTAAACTAGACGATAACGATTTACTTTCTTCAATAAAACTATGGGCAGAGTGTGAAAATAAAGCATTTTCTTTGCTTTGTAATCGATTTATAAACAGAAAACTATTAAAAATAGAACTGCAAAATCATCCTTTTTCTGATGATATAATTAACGAATATATTATAAAAACATCAAAAACATTTGGAATTTCAAAAGAGGAAGCCACTTCATTTGTTTTCACAAATTCAGCTACAAACAATGCGTACAACGCTAACGACGATCGCATTAATATCCTATACAAAACTGGTGAAATTAAAGATATCACAATGGCCTCAGATATGCTAAATCTTCAAGTACTTTCAAAAAATGTTGTTAAATACTTTTTTTGCTATCCCGAAGAATGTCGAAAAGAATAACATAAGCAACACCCAATTAACGTAGTAGCTAAACTATTTAAGGATTTTGATATTGTTAAATTTGGACTTACTTTTACTTTAATTATTTGAATGGAGTTTTCGGCAAAAAATATTGCAGCATTTTTAAATGGAACTATCGAGGGAAACCCTGATGTTGTTGTAACTTCTATTGCAAAAATTGAAGAAGGTAAGCCTGGTGATTTATCTTTTTTAAGTAACATGCTTTATGAAAAATATCTTTACTGTTCCAAATCAAGCATTATTTTAATCAATAACGATTTCAAGCCTAGTCAAAAAGTAAATACAACTTTAATTAGAGTTGAAAACGCATATCAGGCCTTTGCAGACTTGCTTGAACTTTATCAAAAAACCATGACCTCGCCAACAGGCATTGAATCTCCAAATTATATTGATAATACAGCTTCAATAAGCGAAAACATATATATTGGAGCATTTTCATATATCTCAAAAAATGCAACCATCGGAAAAGGCGCTAAAATTTATCCGAATACCTTTATTGGTGAAAATGTAAAAATTGGTGAAAACACATTAATTTTCTCTGGCACTAGAATATATCATAACTGCGTTGTTGGCAGTAATTGCATTATCCATTCAAATACTGTAATCGGTTCAGACGGGTTTGGATTTGCTCCACAACAAGACTCTAATTATAAGAAAGTTCCTCAAATTGGCAATGTAATAGTTGAAGATTTTGTAGAAATTGGCTCAAATACTTGTATCGATAGGGCAACTATGGGGTCCACAATAATCAGAAAAGGAGTAAAACTAGATAACTTAATTCAAATTGGCCATAATGTAGAAATTGGCGAAAATACTGTTATCGCGGCTCAAACGGGAGTTGCTGGCTCTTCAAAAGTTGGTAAAAACTGTATGATAGGCGGACAATGTGGTATAGTTGGTCACATTTCAATTGCCGATGAAGTAAAAATTGCAGCACAATCTGGAATTAGTAACAGCATTACACAAAAAGGTGAAATAGTTCAAGGATCGCCAGCATTTTCTATTAGAAATTATCAAAAATCTTACGTTGTATTTAAAAATCTGCCAGATATACAACAAAAAATCAACCAGCTTTATCATGAAATAGAATTATTGAAAGAATTTCATCAAACTCAATAATCTAATTTTTCACTTTTTATCTAAAAATTATTTATTTATTTTACAAAACTTGCGATTAAACTATTGTTTTGTTTTTGTAAATTAATCACAAGCTATATCTTTGCCTTTTAATTAAAATATATTCTGCCAATGGCAGGCGAGAAACAAAAAACCCTTAAATCACCGGTCTCAATTTCCGGAATCGGCTTGCATACAGGTATGCCAGCTACTGTTGTAATTAAAGCAGCACCAGCAAATCACGGTTATATTTTTAAACGTGTAGACGTTGACGGTACTCCAACCATTAGATCAATTATTGATAATGTTTCTGAAACAGCACGTGGAACTACACTTGGCGAAAACGGAGTTACAGTAAATACTGTAGAGCACTTATTAAGTGCACTATATGGCTTGGGGATTGATAATGCTTTAATTGAAATTGACGGACCCGAAGTTCCAATTCTTGATGGCAGCGCTGGTCAAATAGTTGAAGCTATAGACAAAGCTGAAATAATTGAACAAGATGAAGCACGCGTTTATTTTGAAATAAAACAGCCTATTACTTTATCTATACCCGAAAAAGGCATAGAATATTTAGTAATTCCTGATAATAGCTATAACGTAACAGTTCTAATAGACTATAATTCAACTATTTTAATTAATCAATTTGCTGCTTTAGAAAACATTGACAATTATCGGACAGAAATATCAACTGCTCGAACATTTGTTTTTCTTCACGAACTAGAAATTTTAGCAAAAAATGGTCTAATAAAAGGTGGAGATTTAGATAATGCTCTTGTTATTGTGGATAGAAATTTGCCAAAAGAAGAACTAGATTATTTAGCTGATTTATTTCAAAAACCTCACCTCGATTTTGAGCCAAAAAAAGGAATACTTAACAATACCGAATTAAGACATTCCAATGAACCAGCCCGTCACAAATTACTCGATTTAATTGGTGATCTTTCCCTTATTGGTTTACCTATAAAAGGAAAAATTATTGCAACAAGACCTGGTCACAAAACCAATATCGAACTTGCAAGATTAATTCAACAACAAATTAAAAAAGAGAAAGCAAAAAACCAAGTACCTACTTATGATATTTATGCTAAACCATTACTCGACATAAATGAAATAAGAAAAAGACTTCCTCACAGATACCCATTTCTTCTTGTAGATAAAATTCTTGAGATGAAAGACACCTATGTGGTTGGATTAAAAAACGTAACCGTAAACGAAGGTTTTTTTGTTGGGCATTTTCCCGACGAGCCAGTAATGCCTGGAGTTTTACAAATTGAAGCGATGGCTCAAACTGGAGGAATTATGGCCTTAAGTTCAGTACCTGATCCACAGAATTATGCAACTCTTTTCATGAAAATAGACAATGTAAGATTTAGAAATAAAGTTATTCCTGGCGATACTCTTATTTTTAGATTAGACCTTTTGTCACCTATTCGTCGTGGTTTATGCCATATGAGAGGAGTAGCAACTGTTGGCAATAAAATAGTTATGGAGGCTGAAATGCTTGCCCAGATTATAAAAGTTACTGACAATAAAACTAAAAAATAATCGAACTTATTAATACCTAGTAAATGAAACAACCCTTAGCATACGTTCACCCTGAAGCTAAAATAGCCAACAATGTTGTAATTGAGCCCTTTGTTACAATTGATAAAAATGTTGAAATTGGTGAAGGAACATGGATTGGTCCAAACGTAGTTATAATGGAAGGTGCAAGAATTGGTAAAAACTGCAAAATATTTCCTGGTGCAGTAATTTCTGCAGTTCCACAAGATTTAAAATTTACCGGGGAACAAACTACAGCAGAGATTGGTGATAATTGCTTAATTCGCGAATTTGTAACTATTAACCGAGGAACTAAAGCAAGCTATAAAACTGTTATCGGAAACAACACTCTTTTAATGGCTTACGTTCACATTGCACATGATTGTTTCGTTGGAAATAACTGTATCCTTGCAAATAATGCAACACTTGCCGGACATGTTGTAATTGAAGATTATGCAAATATTGGTGGTTTAGCCGCAGTACATCAGTTTGTTCACATAGGCCCACACACATATATTACAGGAGGAAGTCTGGTACGTAAAGATGTTCCACCTTTTGTTAAAGCTGCTCGTGAGCCATTAAGTTACGTTGGCATAAATTCAATAGGATTACGTCGTAGAAATTACACAAACGAACAAATTCAGCAAATTCAAGAAATATACAGATACTTATTCCTACGCGGACATAATATTAGTCAGGCTCTGGACTTTATTGAAAAAGAACTTCCAGCATCAAAAGAACGTGATGAAATATTACTTTTTGTAAGAAACTCAACCCGAGGAATTATGAGAGGTTATTCTAACGATAAAGATTCTACAGTAGAATAAAAACATTTACTTTTTATAAAAAACCGCAATCAAAAAATTGCGGTTTTTTTATTTTTACATTAAAATGAATTTATCTTTACGCAAAACATTCTTCGAATAACGTGTCACAACTTTTCAGAAAAAAAGAGCTATCCTCCATCCTTCACGATGCCGAGCATAATAGCGGCACTCAAATGAAAAGAAGTTTGGGTGTTGTTGATCTTACAGCACTTGGAATTGCTGCTATTATTGGAGCAGGCATTTTTAGTACAATTGGTACCGCAGCATCTAGTGGTGGTCCGGCAGTTTCGTTATTATTTGTTTTCACTGCCATTGCATGTGGCTTTTCAGCAATGTGCTATGCCCGTTTTGCCTCTTCAATTCCAATTAGTGGCAGTGCGTATACTTATGCTTATGCAAGTTTTGGAGAACTTATAGCATGGATAATTGGTTGGGATTTGATTATGGAATATACTGTTGGAAATATTGCCGTAGCTATTTCCTGGAGTGATTATTTTACAAGTTTATTAAATGGCCTAGGGGTTCACATTCCAGCATTTTTAACAGTAGATTATGTTACGGCATCAAGAGGTTTTACCGAAGCCGTTAATCAAATGCAATCTGGCCATGTTCTGTCATCGCTTCCACATTATATTCAGGAAGCTTACCAAGCATGGAGTAACGCACCTACCTTTTTTGACATAAAAATAATTGCCGACATTCCTGCCTTTTGTATTGTCGCTTTTATTGCAACTCTGGTTTACATTGGAATATACGAAACTAAAGTTGCTGGAAATATTATGGTACTTCTAAAATTAGTAATACTTATTGTTATTATTACCGTAGGTGCATATTATGTAAATCCAGATAACTGGAATCCCTTTGCTCCAAATGGCTTTCCTGGTGTTTTGAAGGGAGTTGCTGGTGTGTTTTTTGCATATATTGGGTTTGATGCAATTTCTACTACTGCCGAAGAATGCAAAAATCCCAAACGCGATTTGCCTCGTAGTATGATTTATGCCTTGGTAATAACAACGGTTTTATATGTTGTAATAAGCCTTGTACTAACAGGCATTGTAAATTATTCAGAATTAAATGTTGGCGACCCGCTTGCATATGCTTTTCAAAAAATTGGCTTAACTCAATTTTCGGGATTTATTGCATTAGGAGCAATAATTGCAATGGCTGGTGTTTTGCTTGTTTTTCAGGTTGGACAACCAAGAATATGGATGAGTATGAGCCGTGATGGATTATTACCTCCACGTTTTTCAAAATTGCATCCAAAACATAAAACCCCTGGTTTTGCTACAGTTATAAATGGTTTTTTAGTTGCTATTCCTGCTTTATTTATGAATCTTACTGAAGTTACCGATTTAACAAGTATTGGAACTTTATTTGCTTTTGTATTAGTTTCGGGAGGAGTGCTTGTACTTGACGATAAGAAAAGTAAAACTCCTCTAAACGGGAAATTTAAAATCTATTTTATCAATTCCAGATATTTTTTAGTTCCTATATGGATTGTGACTGCAATAAGTTTATTCTTTTTAAATCGACAAGGTTTTAATTCAATGTTCGAAGTACATAATTTAAATTGGTCATCATCACCTTCAATAATTTTTGCTATTGTTGCAATCATTGTTACAATATTTGCTGCAATAAGAGAATGGTCACTAATTCCTGTTCTTGGACTTTTAACAAATCTTTATCTAATGTCAGAATTAGGAATAATTAATTGGATGAGATTTTTAATTTGGTTAGTTATTGGCCTTTTAATATACTTCTTATACAGTATTAACCATAGCAAACTTAAAAAAGAGAAAATAATTAAATAAAAGTTTTATTACACTTTTTATCTGTTATTTCACAAATAGTTCTATTTTTACTTAAAATTATTTATTCACTAAATTAAAATAAGCATATGAAATTTAAATCGATGTTTCTTGTTTTCGGAGCTGCATCTGTTATTCTTCTAAGTTTGATGTCTTTTGATACAGTAAAAGACACTCAAAGTAAAGGATGCCATGTTTTTGGAAAAATTAAATTTGTTGACTACGGCGAAGACTATAAAGTAAAATTTGTTGACTATGGCGAAGATCTTAAAATAAAATATGTTGATTACGGTGAAGATAAAGTTGGTTGCTGGAAAGCTGTTGAGTACGGTGAAAAATTTAAAGTAAAAATCGTTGAGTATGGTGAAGACATTAAAGTAAAAGAAGTTACGTACGGCGAAGGCTGCTAGTAATTTTTAATTAACTTTTATTGAAAGTAGAATTTAGCGAAAGCTTTATTCTACTTTTTTTTTACCCTTTGCAGTGCAAATTCAGCAGCATGTTGCTCTGCTTCTTTCTTAGAATCTCCTTGCCCATTACCAATTTCATTTCCATCAACAATTAATTTTACAACGAATATTTTTCCTGATTTTGTTGTTGAAATTTCTTCGGTACAAACAAATTCTATTTCCTTTTTTTGCTTTTGAGCCCAATCAATTACTCTACCTTTAAAATTAGTATCGGTTTCGCCTAATTTTTTTAAATTAATATTTGGTTCAATAAGTTTGTAAATAATAAACTTTCGAGTTTTCACATAACCCATATCAAGAAAAACTGCACCAATAAACGCCTCTAAAGCATTTCCAAGAACTGATGGCGCAAGACCGGCTTTATCGATTTGAGCTTTAATGTGTTTGTCGAGTCCAATTTTTGCTGCAAGTTCATTAAGCGATTGCCTATTTACAAGCCTTGACCTTAAGTTTGTTAAAAAACCTTCATTTTCATTTGGAAATATTTCAAAAAGATAATCTGCAATAATTGCATCTAATATTGAATCGCCCAAGAATTCGAGTCTTTCATTGTTTACAGAAAATCCTTTTCCATGGTATACTGATGCCGATTTATGAACAAATGCAAGCTCGTAGTATTCAATATTATTAGGAGAAACACCAACAATTTCACGAACAAAATAATAGAATCTGTTTTTATAAATAAACAGTCCTTTTATTCTATGAAAAATATTTAAGGGCAAGCTAATTAACCTTGGAACTTTTTAAGAAGAATAGAGGCATTATGTCCTCCAAAGCCAAAAGTATTGCTTAAGGTATAATTAACACTTCTTTGTTGAGCTTTATGAAATGTTAAATTGAGTTTAGGATCGATATTAGGATCTACCTCATGATGATTAATAGTAGGCGGAATAGTCTGGTGTTGAATTGCTAAAATACAAGCAATACCTTCAATAACTCCAGTAGCTCCTAAAAGGTGACCGGTCATTGATTTTGTAGAACTAATATTTAAGTTATAAGCATGTTCTCCAAACACTTCTTTAATTGCCTTTGTTTCTGCTATATCTCCGAGCGGAGTAGCAGTACCATGTACGTTTATATAATCAATAGATTCTGGAGCTATTCCAGCATCTTTTAATGCCATCAACATTACATTTCTTGCACCTATTCCTTCTGGATGTGGTGCTGTAAGGTGATGAGCATCTGCTGTTAAACCAGAGCCAACAACTTCTGCATAAATTTTTGCACCGCGTTTAATTGCATGTTCATATTCTTCAAGAATTAAAGATCCAGCTCCTTCGCCCATTACAAAACCATCACGAGTTAAGCAAAAAGGTCTTGAAGCAGTTTTAAAATCATCATTTCTTGTTGAAAGAGCCTGCATTGCATTAAATCCGCCCATTCCTGCTTCATTAATTGCAGCCTCTGAACCACCAGTGATAATTATATCAGCTTTTCCAAGTCTAATATAAGTAGCAGCATCTATAATTGAATGAGTTGATGAAGCACACGCAGATACAGTACAAAAGTTTGGTCCACGGAATCCATATTTTATCGAAATATGACCAGCTGCTATATCAGCAATCATTTTAGGAATAAAAAACGGACTAAAACGTGGTGTTCCATCACCAAGCACATAACCTCTTACTTCTTCAAGAAATGTTTCGATACCACCAATTCCTGATGCCCAAATTACCCCAGCGCGGTCAAGGTCAATTTGGTCTAACGCTAAATTTGAATCTTTAATAGCTTCGTCCGCAGCTACCAGGGCATACTGGGCATATTTGTCCAATTTCCTGGCTTCCTTGCGGTCGAAGAAGTTACCTGCGTCGTAATTTTTTACTTGGCAAGCAAACTTTGTTTTAAATTTGGAAGTATCAAAATAGGTAATTAAATCGCAGCCGCTTATACCATTAACTAAACCATCCCAGTATTCTGAAATAGTATTTCCTAAAGGATTAATTGTACCAAGACCGGTTACTACTACCCGTTTGAGTTCCATAAAACTTTTTTAAAAATTATTTTGCATTTTTCTCAATGTAAGAAACTGCGTCTCCTACTGTACCAATTTTCTCAGCTTGATCATCTGGAATAGCAATATTGAATTCTTTTTCGAATTCCATAATCAATTCAACAGTGTCGAGTGAATCAGCACCTAAATCGTTTGTGAAGCTAGCTTCGTTAGTAACTTCGTTTTCGTCAACACCTAGTTTGTCAACGATTATTGCCTTAACTCTAGAAGCAATGTCAGACATATTAAAAAAATTTTTTGGTTAATACTAAAACTTTATAATTTTGAGAATGCAAAGTAAGCTATTTGACAACGATAAATCAAAAAAAAATAGCAAAATTTGCCTAATAATTAAGAATTGATTCTGATATACAGAGACATATAATACAATTATTTATGAACATTAGTAAAGAACAATTAAGTAGGAAAACTAAAAATATTGCCATATTTGCCTCAGGCTCAGGAACTAATGCCGAAAACATAATTAGATATTTTTTTCAAAATTCTAACGTTAAAGTTTCGAAAATTTACACAAATAACGCAGAAGCTGGAGTAATTGACAGAGCAATGAGCTTAAATGTTCCATTTTTAATATTTAATAGATCCGATTTTTACCAAACAACAAATATTTTAGACGATTTAAAAAAAGAAAATATTGAATTAGTAGTCTTAGCAGGATTTCTATGGCTAATTCCTGAAAGCATAATTTCAAATTTTAAAAACCAAATTATTAATATTCATCCTGCATTATTACCAAAATATGGAGGAAAGGGAATGTATGGGACTTTTGTACATTCTAAAGTTATTGAGATGGGCGAAAAAGAATCAGGAATTACTATTCACTATGTAAATGACAAATATGATGATGGAAACATAATTTTTCAAGCAAAATGTGAAGTTGCATTAAATGATACCCCTGAAAACTTAGCAAAAAAAATTCATAAACTTGAATTCGAGCATTTTCCTAAAGAAATTGAAAAACTTTTATAGTTTCCAGAAACTGCCTATTTCCTTATTATTGGTATTTTTCCTATCCAGCCAACATTAAACATAAATGGCTGATTTGTTACACTATATGTATTTAATGGAATTGAAAATCCCATTTGAAAAAATATTTTCACATATTTCCAACCTAATTTAACTGTAATTGTTGGCTCAATAAAAGAATATAATTTATTTGTATTAAAATCGCCTTCGCCATTATTCATCTTAATAAAAACAAGTCTTTGAGTAAATGCCCCTTCAACTATTTTACCTTTAGCACTAATCGTTGGTTGCAGAAAGAATTTTACCAACTCACCTTTTGATTTTATATTATAGCCATTCCTGCTATACAAAGCATCAACCGTTCCATAACCTCCACCAGCAAACACTTCAAAACAAGCCGCATCCTGAATTTGTAAGGTATAGCCTAATCCTGTTTCTCCAAAATTATGTTTGTGATAGTGTAAACTATCGTTTCGATTTGCAAAACTTGCATTCAACATAACCCCAAAATGATTTGTTACTGCATAAGCACATTGGGGATCAACGCCTGATGTTCCCGTTCCAATTAATGCCTGTAACTCTCCTTTTGACGAAAGTAAAGGTGTATTTATAATGTTAGGTGTATAAACCGGCGCACAAGAAACAGTTAAAACTACTATTAAATTAAAAAACAGAAACTTTTGCATTTATTTTTTTTCAAATGTATTGTAAATAGACATTTCATCAAAATTATTTTGAATCTTTATACCATTGAATTAATTTAGCGTATTATTTAGACTAAATAAATATTAAAAATGGCCGATTCCGAAATGCTATTACCTTCAATGGGTGAAGGCTTTACCGATGCCACTATTACCAAATGGCTTGTTAAAGAAGGTGATACAGTTACCGAAGATACTCCTATTGTAGAGGTTGCAACTGATAAAGTTGACTCTGAAATTCCATCTCCAAAATCAGGTATAATTGAAAAGTTACTTTATAACGAAGGGGATATTGTTCAGATTGGTGCTCCTATTTTAATTTTTAAATCCCATCAAACCACTGAGTTTTCAAATATTAATAATTCTTCAGTAACTAAAGAAATTTCTACAGTAGCTACTCCGAATATAATTTCAGAAAACCATTTATCTAATAAGGAAACTGAAACATTAAAGACTGGTTCTAAAACTTTTTTAAGTCCTCTTGTAAGACAAATAATGAAAGAACACATTATTTCTGAAAATGATATAAGAACTATCACTGGCTCTGGAATAGAAGGCAGAATTACGAAAAACGATATCGAGAATTTTATAAACATAAAATCTGCAGAAACTTCAAAAATAAAACCTCAAATAATAGAACAAGTTAAAAAGACTGAGGTTTCCTTTACAACAAGCGATGTTGAAGTTGTTGAAATGGATAGAATGAGAAAAATAATAGCAGAACATATGGTTCGTTCTGTTCAGACTTCTCCTCATGTTACATCATTTATCGAGGTTGATGTCACAAGAATTGTTGAGTGGAGAAATAAATTAAAAGATGAATTTCTTAATAAACATGGCGAAAAACTAACTTTTATGCCTGTCTTTATTGAAGCATCTGCCATGGCAATTAAAGATTATCCTTTAATAAACGTATCTGTTGAAGGAACTAAAATTCTAATTAAAAAAAATATAAATATTGGAATTGCAACTTCGCTTCCTTCGTGGAATCTTATTGTTCCTGTAATTCATAATGCAGATCAAAAAAATTTAATAGGGCTTTCAAAGTCAGTAAACGATCTTGCAAACAGAGCACGACAAAACAAACTTTTACCAGATGAAATTAAAGGAGGTACTTTTACAATTACTAATCTTGGATCATTTGGTACTTATTCAGGAACACCAATTATTAATCAACCCGAAGCAGCTATTCTTGCTATAGGAACAATAAATAAAAAACCTGCTGTTATTGAAACTTCAGCCGGAGATGCCATTGCAATTAGACAAATAACAATGCTTTCTATTACTTTTGATCATAGAATTGTTGATGGAGCGCTTGCTGGAGCATTTCTAAAAAGAATTGCAGAATACCTTGAAAATTTCGACATTTTGCGGAAATTTTAATTACCAAAGACCATAGTCTTAAAATATTATATTAAATTGCATGATTAATTTTGATTAGTTTTGTGATTATTATATTGCTATTCAGTATATTATTAATTTATTAATTCTATGAAACGGTTATTAGTAGCATTTGTTTGTATTATAATATTTACATTAAATACATTCTCTCAAAAGTATGATAAAGATCTTTTTGAAAAGAACTTTAACAATGCTGAAAGCTTATTAGAAAAAGGAGATTTTTCTGCAGCACTACTAATTTATAAAGAATTGTTGCAAATGGCTCCAGAAAATGCAAATCTAAATTTTAAAGCTGGATTTTGTTATATAAATACCGTTCTTGAAAAAGCACAAGCAATATCTTATCTTCAAAAAGCGGTTAAAAATGTTAACTTAAAAGCTCAGCCTGAATTATATTATGAAGAATCGGCACCTGTTGAAGCTTTCTTATACCTTGCAAAAGCTTATCATATGGATTATAAATTTGAAAAGGCTTTACAAGTAATTGACACCATAAAAACTTTAATGCCTGATTATAAAACAGAATTTATTGAAAATATTGATGCTTTAGCCGAAAATTGCAAATATGGAATAGAGTTAATGAAATATCCCGTCAAGATGTTTGTTACAAATCTTGGCAATAAAATAAATTCAGAGTTTGACGAGCATAGCCCTGTTTTTACCGCTGATGAATCAACATTAATATTTACTTCAAAAAGAAAAGGGAGTACCGGAGAAAAAATTACCGAAGACGGCCAATACTTTGAAGATATTTATATAGCTCAAAAAAAAGAAGATGGTTCATGGTCATCTCCTGTTTCAATAAGTTCAAATATTAACACAATAGGACACGAAGCTTCTATTGGCCTTTCTGTTGACGGGCAAGAGTTGTTTATTTATATTGACGAATCAAATGTTGTAAATGAAAAAGATGGAAATATTTACTACAGTAAGTTAGATGGAGAAATTTGGTCGAAACCAATAAAATTAGGCCCAACAATTAACACTAAATATAACGAAAACCACGCATCACTTTCCGCAGATGGAACACAATTGTATTTTACCAGCGACAAACCTGGCGGATATGGCGGCATGGATATTTATACATCTAATAGATTACCAAATGGAGATTGGGCTCCAGCTCAGAATCTGGGAACAATAGTAAATTCAGCCGAAGACGAAATTGGACCATATATTCACCCCGATGGTGTTACCCTTTTCTTTAGTAGCAAAAGTCACACAAACATGGGAGGATTCGATATCTTTTTTACAAGTAAAGACGAAGAAGGAGTTTGGCCAGAACCAACCAACATAGGATACCCAATAAATACAACTGCTGACGATATTTTTTATACTCCAACACCCGACGGAAAAAGAGGTTATTATGCATCTCAACAAGCTGGAGGTATTGGGCGTAATGATATTTACTTAATAACCCTTCCAGAAAGTAGTGAAAAATCTCTGACTGTAATGTCTGGCGTTATTACAATGGCCGACGGAACACCTTTGAACAGTGTTTCAATAACAGTTACCGATAAAGACACTAAAGAAGTTATTGGCACATATATTCCAAATTCTAAAACCGGCAAATATTTGTTTATTCTTAAACCTGGCAAGAATTATAATGTAACAATAGACGCTGAAGGCTTTTTACCATTTACAGATAATTTATTGGTAAAAGAAGAAACCTCATACCAGCAAATACAAAAAGCAATAAAACTTGAACCAATATTATTAGGTAGTTTAACAAAAGAGTTTTATTTCCACTTTGAGCCATCTGGCACTCAGTTAAACGATAAAGAAACCAATAACTTTGTAACCATTTCTAAAATTTTAACCTTTGCAGATAAATATTCTGCCGAAATAATTTTACCGTCAGACAATTCAAATGCTGATTTAAATAACATTAGAGCCGAAATTATTAAAGAAAATTTAACTGATAATAAAATTCCTGATGGAAGAATTAAGGTTCTTAAAAAACCCTCTGGAAGCAAAGAATCGCTTGTTTTATATATTGTTTCAGATAAAAACGAAAACAAGACAACAATAAATCAAGTTCAAACAAACAATAATACCGATGTAATAAATAAGATTAACAGCGAAACTGGACTAATTATTGAATGTATATTCTTTAAATTCGATAAATATTCAACTCAAGCATTCATCGAAAACTTAAATAATTTATCACAATGGTTAGTTTTAAATCCAGATGCGGTTATTGAAATTACTGGAAATACGGATAATAAAGGAAGTTTTAAATATAATAAAGCACTTAGCATTAAAAGAGCGAACTTTGTAAAAAAATATCTGATTGGAAAAGGAGCAAAAAAAGAACAATTAAAAACTAAAGGAGCTGGCGAAAAAAATCCAGTTGCAAAAAACCTTAATATTGAGTCAAGAAAATTAAACAGAAGGGTTGAATTTAAACTTTTAAAATATGGTAAAACTCCAATAACATTTAAATTAGTTGAAGTTCCCGAACAATATAAAAAATAAGTAAAAAATAAAACTTTAGAAAAATATTTTATGATTAAGAAAATTGTTTTTTTAACATTTACAGCAGTTACAATACTAAATCAGCTTCCGGTATTAGCTCAAAAATTTAATGCAAAACAAACTTTTATTAACGCACAAAAACACATTCAACTTGGCGAAACAGTTGCTGCGCAAGAAGATTTGCTTTTATATTATAAAAACGACTCAACAAACTCTAATGTAAACTATTTACTTGGCTTATGTTATTTCAAAACAGATGCAACAAAAAAACTCTGTATTCCTTATCTTTTAAAAGTAACTGAGATAAATACTGCTTATCAGGAATCAAATGCAAAAGAGAAAAAAGCATCGCCTGAAGCATTGTGGATATTAGCACTTTCGCAATATAAAAATAGCCTGTTTGATAATTCGTTAACATCACTTGAAAAATATAAAGAATATATTTCAGCTAATGAAATAAAGAAGAAAGATGCAGAAAAAATGATTTCTCTTTCAATAAACGCTAAGGAATTAATTAAAACACCAGTAAAAATCAGCCTAATAAATATGGGGCCAGTTATTAACTCAGAGTACGACGACCATAGCCCGGTTTTTAATATTGACGAAACAATTATGATTTTTACTTCAAAAAGAAAAGGCAGTACCGGAAATTTTAAAACAAGCGATAAACAATATTTCGAAGACATTTATATTTCACGAAAAGAGAATTCACAATGGTCTGCTCCACAGAAAATAAGCGAAAACATTAACACAATGGAACATGAGGCATCAGTGGCGCTTTCTGCAGACGGCAACGACTTAATCATATATAAAGACGATGTCGGTGATGGCAATTTATACGTAAGCCATTATAATGGTTCCGACTGGAGCAAGCCTGAAAAACTCAGCTCTAATGTAAATTCAAGTTATGACGAAAGCCATGCTTCGATCTCTTCTGATGGTTCAACATTATATTTTTCGAGTAACAGACCTGGCGGATTTGGTGGATACGACCTTTACATTTCGCATCGTTTACCAAACGGTGACTGGAGCCTCGCAAAAAATGCAGGTGCTGTAATTAACACACAGCTTGACGAAAGCGGACCATTTATTCACCCTGATGGAAGTACGCTTTATTTTAGCTCGAAAGGTCACAACAGTATGGGTGGATATGATTTATTTTTCTCGATTTTGAAAGATGATGGTACTTTTTCAAAACCCGAAAACATGGGCTATCCTATTAATTCTATTGACGACGATATCTTTTATGTTCTTTCAGCAGACGGCAAACGAGCTTATTACTCAACTGTTCAGCCAGATGGAGTTGGCTTAAAAGACATTTATTTAATGGATTTACTTTCATTACCCGAACGCGCATTGATTGTTGTAAATGGTTTTATTAAAAATAAAAAAACCGGAGAAGTTGTTAAAGATGTTATTTTAAAAATTAGCGATCTTAAAACTGGCTCTCTAATTGGAGACTTTAAACCTAACAAACAAACTGGAAAATACACTATTGTACTTCCAAAATCAAAACAATATACACTATCTTGTGATGGATGTGGATTAACATTTCCATCAGATCCTTTAATAATACCTGAAAACTCATCATTCTATTATCTTCAAAAACCAATTGTTTTAGATCCAATAGTAGAAGTAGAATAAACATGACCCTTGAAATAGGAAACATTCGCTTACGTGCTGTAGAGCCGATAGATCTTGAAAATTTATATGTTTGGGAAAATGATTTAGAAGTCTGGAAAGTAAGCCAAACTATTTCACCATTTTCAAAATTTACTTTAAAAGAATATTGTTCTGTTGCTAATGTTGATTTGCATATAGCAAAACAACTTCGATTAATGATTGACGTTATAGAAGAATCAATTGTAACAACAGTTGGAATAATTGATCTTTTCGATTATGATGCAATTAACCAAAAAGCGGGCATTGGTATTTTAATAGGTAATAAAGATTATCGCCAGAAAGGAGTTGCTAATACTGCTTTAAAAATTCTTATAAATTATAGTTTTTCTGTTTTAAATCTTCATCAACTATATTGTTTTGTTTCAATAAATAATAAAGCCAGTATTGATTTATTTCTAAAAAATAAATTTATCCAATGTGGTATTATTAGTGACTGGACTTTAAGTTCCAACCAATGGGAAAAAGCCTGTTTTTTCCAAAAAATAAATGAAAAACAATAAAAAAATACTATTTTCGGCTCTTAATAGTAAACTATTGCCGAGAAACCTCGTATAAGCCATATTAGAAAAAAGGTTAAGAAAAAATGATGAAATTTATCGCATTAATAAAAGCTTTTGTTTGCATAATTATCTTTTTTGCAATTGCAAATACCGCTTCTGCTCAGGACTTTAAAAAGAAATTTATTGATGCAGAATACTATTTTTTATATGAAGAATTTAGCGAAGCTTTACCAATTTACATTGAATTGTTAGCAAAAGAACCCGACAACGCCAACATAAATTATCGAATTGGTATTTGTTTATTACACGTTCCCGATCCTAGTGAAAACAGAAAAGCATTAGTTTATCTTCAAAAGGCAATAACAAACATAAATCCAAAATATAAAGAAGGTTCTTACCTAGAAAAAGGTGCTCCAAAAGATGCCTTATTTTATTTAGGAAATGCATACAGAAACCTGTTAGAATTTGATAACGCTGTTGAGGTTTATAAAAAATATCGCGAGATTCTTAACACTAAAGATGTGTTTTATATTGATTATATTGACAGAGAAATTCAATGTACACAAAACGCAAAAGAACTTGTTAGATTACCCCTTAAGCTCATTACAGAAAATTTAGGCGATGTAATTAACTCACAATCAAAAATTGAAAACTGCCCGGTAATTTCTGATGACGAAACTATACTTGTTTTTACAGCAGGAGATAAAAACGTTTTTTCTGCAGAAATTGACATTAACGTAATTAATTATGATTACCAGATGGACAACATCTATTTTTCTAAAAAATCAGAAGGAAAATGGACAGATCCTATAAATATCACAAAACAAGTAGGAGCAACTACTAGAACAGTTCCAGTTACTATTAGTGCAGATGGTTCTGAACTTTATTTAGTTAAAGACGATAATGACAATGGAAACATTTACGTTTCCAATTTTAAAAATGATCGTTGGTCGCAAATGAAACCATTAAATAAAAACATTAATACAAAACAATGGGAATCACATGCAACAATAACCGTAAACGGAAAAACACTTTTCTTTACTAGCGACAGATCTGGCGGATTTGGCGGTCTTGATATTTATCGCTCCGATAGAGATGACCAAGGAGAATGGGGCCCAGCCGTAAACCTTGGACCAACAATTAACACTAAATACGACGAAGAAACACCTTTCATTTTAAATGATAATAAAACCATGTATTTTAGTTCCCAAGGGCATTATAGCATGGGAGGTTTTGACGTTTTTCACACAACTTTATTAGACAATAACACTTGGTCTAGCCCTTTAAATATTGGATATCCAATAAACACAGTTGGTAACGATTTATTTTATTTGCCAAAAGCAAATGGCGTTTATGCATTCTTCCCTCTAAACAATAACGAAAGAGGAATTGGATCTAACGATATATTTAAAATAGCTGTTAGTATTCCAACTGGCATAGAAACCGAAATAATTCTTAAAGGTGACATTTCTCTTCAAGATCAAAAAAACGAACTACCGCATGATTTTATAATTTCTGTAATTGATAGCTTAAAGGGAGATACATTAATAAAGTGCAAACCTAATTATCTTTTAAGCAATTATCTTACTCAAATAAAATCTGGAAACTTTAAAATAGAATACAAATGTGGAGGATACAAAACCCATTACGAAAACCTTTACATTCCTGAAGTATATACCCGATCAGAAATTGTTATTAACGTAGAAATGATTCCTCTTGAAGTTACCAAAGGAGAATACTACGTAATTAGAAGTATTTTCTTTGATTATGGAAAATTTGACCTTAGAAGAGAATCACAAGAAGATTTACAACGCCTGGCTGATTTAATGCAAAAGAATCCTTCTCTTTATATTGAGATTGTTGGTCATACAGATGCAATGGGTAGCGATAAATTCAATCAGAAACTATCTGAAAACAGATCTAAAACAGCTATTGATTATTTAGTAGCACAAGGTATAGACCAAAGCCGTTTTGTTTCAAAAGGAATGGGGAAAACTCATTTTATTGCAATTAATCAAAATGCAGATGGAAGCGATAATCCTGATGGTCGTCAGCTAAACCGACGTGTTGAAATGAAACTTTTAAATTCTACAGCAGAAAACATTATTGTTGAAGACATTAAAGTGCCGGAAACTCTAAGATTTTCTCGTGATGGTAGACAACGTTCATCAGACAGATACACAATTCTTTTACTTAAACAAAAAGGAAATAGTGTTACTTCTGATTTAATAAATAAAATGTTATCACTTGTAGGTGTTTTATTGAAAACAGAAACATTTGCAAAAACTACAGGCTCACCAATAAATGAGACAAAAATAGATGACATGATAATGTACACTGTTGGTGATTTTAAAAACAAATCTGATGCAATGAAATTATTAAACATTGTATTAGATGAAAAATTCCCTGAAGCAACCATTGAAAGTCAAAATGAAATTGGAAACATTAAAAAAGAAATAAATATTACTTATAATCTTAACCAAACCGATACCGCTTCTGGTTCCGAAGATTTAACTAAATATACCATTCAATTAAGTGCTTTAACAAAACCTGCCGACCTATCCTTGTTTAAAGCAATAAAAGGAGTAAAAGAAAATTTATGTCTAGATGGCTTCTATAGGTACACTTATGGTGAATTTGACGGCTTAAAGGCTGCACAAACTGAAAAACAGCGAATGGTTGAACTTGGTTACCCTGGCGCATTCCTTGTAAAACTTGACAACTTCAATAAAAAAGTTGAACAAAACGGAGAATTTACAATACAACTTGAGTCTTTATCAGAACCAGTAAATCTTAGCAGATATACATTAAAAGGCGTTAAAGAGCTTATAGGTAATGATGGGAAATACAAATATTTATATGGCACATTTTCTTCTGTTGACGAAGCAAGAAAAGAATTAAAGAAAATTCAAAAATCGGGCTTCGAAAATGCATTTATAGTTAATACCGAAAAATATAAATAACGCAGATGTTTAGGTAAAACACCTAAATATTTTCTCTTATTATCTTGTTATTGTATTTGCAATACTGTATTTTTGTTTAAAACTAACAAACATGAAGCAGTTTAAGCATTTAATTTTATTTGCCTTTTTTCTTTGCTTAAGTTTTTCTGTAATAGCTCAGCCACAAACAAAAACAGAACAAAAAAGAAATTTTAACAACGCAAAACATTTTTTGTTTCTTTCCAATTATACCGCAGCTCTTCCCCTAATACTTAGATTACAACGTGCAGATACTTCAAATGCCAATTTAAATTATTTAGTCGGAATTTGTTATTTAAACAGCCCATTAGAAAAGGATAAATCAATTCCATATTTTAAAACAGCTTCACGAAACATGTCCCAAAAATATAAAGAACTTAACTTTAAAGAAAAAAAAGCTCCATATAAAACAATGTATCACATTGGTCAATCTTATCATTTCAACTACCAGTTTGATAAAGCTGAAAATTGTTTTTCAAAATATAAAGAGCTTGTTTTTGATAACCCAAAAGAAAAACAACTTGCAGACAGAGCTATTGAAATGTGTAAAAACGGCACTATTTTAATAAAAGATTCTGTTGAAATTACCATCGAAAACTTAGGACCAAATATTAATTCAGAATTTGATGAGCACACACCATGCATTACAGCCGATGAAAAAACTATGGTTTTTACTTCTCGCAGAAGAGGCAATACTGGCGGCACTTTAACTGATGATGGAAAATACTTTGAAGATATTTATATTTCAAAAAAAATTAAGGGGGCCTGGGGCTATCCCGAAAAAATAAGTAAAAATATAAATACAAACGGCCACGAAGCAACTATTGGAATTTCGGCAGACGGACAAGAATTATTTATTTACAAAGACGATTACGGAATAGGTAATATTTATATAAGTCAGTTTAAAGATAACGATTGGACTGTTCCCGAAAAACTTGGGTCAAATATCAGTACTGCCGCCAACGAAACTCACGCAACTCTTTCTTCTGAAGGAACTACATTAATTTTTACAAGCGATAGAGGAAATGGCAAAGGCGGAAAAGATTTATATATTGTTCATCGTAATCCCACTGGAGAATGGGGTTTAGCTCAAAATATGGGCGATGTTTTAAATACACAATATGACGAAGAAGGTCCGTTCTTACATCCCGATGGAAGCACACTTTATTTTTCTTCTAAGGGACATAACAGCATGGGTGGTTACGATTTATTTTACAGCGAACTTCAACCTGACGGATCATGGGGAGCACCAATAAATATGGGGTATCCAATTAACACAACTGCAGATGAAGTTTATTACGTTTTATCTGCTGATGGTAAACGGGCATATTTTTCTTCTGTTCGAGAAGATGGCATAGGTGGACGTGATATTTATGTAATGAATTTGCTTTCACTTCCCGAAAGATCATCATCTGTAATTACTGGAACAATTAAAATGGAAGGAAATGCTGAAATCCCAAAAAATATTGCAATTAATGTAAAAGAAGCAAAAACAGGTAAAATTGTAGGTAGTTATAAACCAAATAAAGAAACCGGTAATTATGTTATTATTTTAAAACAGGGTAAAGATTATATTTTCACCTGCGAAACTCCAGAATATACTTTCTCGCCCGAGAGAATAAATATACCTGCAAAAACAGCCTTCAAAGAAATTAATAAACCAATTATTTTAAGCCCGATTGGAGTTATTAAGAAAAAGTAATTGAAGTTTTTTATATTCCTAAACAGTATCTACCGAAAGGAAATCCTTTAAGAATATTCTATACTCATAATCCTTTTAACTTTTCAAAGACTACTAAGTTTTTGTTAAAAAGACTCTGAGGAAAATAAACTCTTCAAACAGAGTCTCCCGAAAGGGACTCTCTCTTCAAACAGAGTCTCCTTAAAGGGACTCTGTTAAAATATTTAATATCGTACACTGAAATACCTTCGGTGAAAATGTTTTTAATGGAGTTTACACCGCGCAAAACAAATGTGCTCAGAATGACAAGAATGTATTTATTTTTTTGAATACTTCTCTCGTATACCAGCAAGAACAATGAGTAAAATTGTTGCAAGAATCAATCCCCATGCCCAAAGCGGGAAAATTGGAGTATCGCCTTGTCCATAACTATGCATTCCTTTTGACAAGTAATAATTAACACCAACAAAAGTCATAACAACGCTACCAAATGCAATTATTGATGCAACATTAAATATATATTTGCTTTTTAAACTAGGTACAAGTCTTAAGTGTAAAACAATAGTATAAGCAATAACAATGACTAAAGCCCAGGTTTCTTTAGCATCCCAGCCCCAGTATCTGCCCCACGATTCATTTGCCCAAACACCACCAAGAAAAGTTCCAATTGTTGCTAAAACAATACCAACAGCAAGATTCATTTCATTAATTAAAGTAAGTTCGGTAACAATTAAATCAAGTCGTTCGTTATTGTTTTTATTTTTAAAAAAGATTATTAATAAATTCATGATTCCTAACATAAAGCCTAATCCTAAAAAGCCATAGCTAATGGTAAGCGTAGCAACATGTATAATTAACCAATATGATTTTAATACAGGCTGTAAATTTGTTAATTGCGGATCGTAACTACTATGACTCGCTGTCATTAAGACAAAGAAAGCAAGTAATGCTGTTGCCGCTAAAGTAATTTTTGAATATCTAACAAAAGTAAATCCGGCTAACAATGCTCCCCATCCTACCAATAATAAAGTTTCATAACCATTGGCCCATGGAGCATGGCCAGTTAAATACCATCTCATACCCATTCCTACTGTATGATAAACAAACGCAAGTGCTAATATTCCAATTAAAAAATTTAATGAATAAGTTAATATTTTGCTCTTTTTAGTTCTTAAATTATCAATAAAAGCAAGTAATAACAATAGTACACTAAGCCCTGCATATAAGTTTTTTAGAAATATAAATATCTGCGCTTTATTATAAAAGATTTCGACATTTATTTTTGTTTCAGATGGTAATTGATCTGCAATTGCACCCGACCTTTGAATTTTAACAATATACCCAAGTATTTCATCCGCCCTGGCATTATTGCCGTTTTTAACTTCATTTAAATACGCTCCCAAAATACTGGCATAATTAAAATTAGTTAGCTTTAAGTCGTCGTTAATAACGGTAAGCATGCCCGAAAGAGGTGCTAGGGCGGCAGGCTCATCCCAGCTTATCCATTTATTTTCAGGTGAATTTTGCTCAGGAAATATTTTTAAAATACTTCCATTTAAAACCATCATAAAAATATTTACACGTTCATCTACTTTAATAACTTCTTTATCAAATCTATTTTGTTCCTGTTGTTTTTTTCTAAAAGCATCTTCGCCAAGTTTTTGTAATTTATAAGTGCCATCTTTTTCAAAAAAGTCGGAAAAAGAAGCATAACTATCAGTAACTCCAATAACATCTTTAACTGATTTTTCTCTAATATAAATTACTTTTTGTTCTTTCCAAAATTCAGGGTTAATAAGCATATCAATAACAACTTTTACAGCATCCATTTCGCCCTTGCCTTCTATCTCAAATTTATCCTTACGTGATATTTTATGAAGAATATCATATGTAAGCGAACTTAAAGGAGAAAATCTTCCATCGTAAGTTTGAACCAGTAGCTGTCCGAATTTATCTGCACTTTCATCGTTAATTTTATTTGTAGGCACAGCTTGAGAAAAAGACAAACTGCTAAACATAACTATAAACGCAATTGTTAGCATACTCGCTTTTCTTGTATTTCTTATTTCAATAATCTTTCTTCTTAAAGTAAGAAAACGAGACTTTTTATTAAAAAATGTTACAACAAATCCCAGAGATAACAATGCGTAGCCTAGATAAGAAATCCAGGTTCCCCAGAAATCATGATTTACAGAGAGTATAGTTCCTTTTTCATCTTTATCATATGATGACTGAAAAAATCGATACTGGTCATAATCTAAAACATTATTCATGAAAATACGGTGATCTTCTTTTAAATTACTTCTATTATCTACTAAAGTTACTTCGCTTGCAAAAGAAGAAGGACTCATTGAGCCCGGATATCTTTCCAATTCAAATTTGTTTAATTGTAGCGAAAAAGGTAATTCTATTTTCTTGTTTCCAAAGCTGAAACTAATTTTTGTTCCATCAAAATTAAATTCCTGAAAATTTGCATAATAGTCAGAACCACCAAATACATTTGCATTATGTTTTTTACCATCAATAGTTACAGATAAAACTAAAGCGTCTGGTCCTTTTTCTTCTGCCTCAGCTCCACTGCTAACTAATAACTTTTTTGCTTTCTTATAATAATTTGCAAAAACAAAACTGCCATTTAAAGCCTTATAAGCATAACCTTTCTTTAATTCAGTTATAGTATCTTTTGCAATTGTATCTTGTGTTGCCTCGTTTTGCATGTTTGCAATAACAACCTCAAATGGTGCAATAAAACTAATAACACCATCCTTATCGGAAATATTAAAAGCGTCGCTATTTTTATTATTGTTAAATGAAATATTTGTGCCATCAATATTTGTAGTTTGCCCATTTTCTATTAATTTTCTTTCTTGTCCATTTTGAGTAAAAACCATTAATTCAATAATATCAACCCCATCGGTAACATTTTCCTGAATTTTTTCAACCGGATTTTGAATAATGCTATCTAACTCCACATTTATAACACCTTTTTCTTCGTTCGGAATATCTATATTAATTGAATTCTTGGTTAATTGACTAAACATCATTGATTTTTCGTAAGTGAAATCACCATTTTTACCTGCTTTTGAAACCTGAAAGTAAGCCTCTGAAGTATACATTGCATTTGCCGACTCTCCTTCGCGAATATGCATGCTGCCATCAAATCCAAAATATCTTGTTATTGCTGCACCAAGGATCATTACAATTAATGATAGGTGAAATAAAAACCCAGCAAGCTTTTCTTTCTTTAAAAAATTATATTTTTTAACATGTCCTATAAAATTTATAATCATTAACAGAAAAACAAATTCTAACCATTTAGAATTATAAATAAGAATTTTTGCTGTTGCTGTGTCATATTTATCTTCAATAAACGTAGCTAATCCCAAAGCTATTCCTAATATTATTAATAAAATAACTGTTAATTTTGAAGAAAATAAAATATCTAAAATACGTTTCATAATTAAAAAATTAAATGTTTAAAAACCTAGTACTCAGCCATTAATAGTGATTAAATAGTCTTTTTAAAAGTTTGTAAATTTATAAATAATAATAAGATTAAAAATCAACAAATTTCATAAAAAGAGTTAATAGAATAATCGCAACTTAAAGACATTCTTGACTGTGTGAATTGCTGTTATAAAACATAAAACCACCGTCATAGTATTTTAAATTTTTCTGATTAATTTTGCGCCATTAATTAATTTAAAATAAATCAAAATGAGACTCTTCTTTATTTCAATAGCATTATTTATTGTTGGTTTCACATCTTCTTGTCAAACAGACCAAACCCCGAACAAAAACCCTAACGAACACAAAATTGAGGTTACAGAAGTTCTAGGCGCGGGTTCCTACACTTATATAAAAGGTAAAGAAAATGATAAAGAAATTTGGATTGCAGTTACAGCAACCGATGCTAAAGTTGGCGAAGTTTATTATTATGAAGGCTCAATGGAAATGACTAAATTTAAAAGTAAAGAATTAAACAGAACTTTTGAATCTATCTTATTTGTAGAAAAAATCTCTAAAGAGCCAATTACCAAAAATGCTGCAACAACAGCAAATGCAATGGGAAATCAACCACAAGAGGCAATGACAAGCCCAGGACCAGTTACAGTTGGCAAAAAAGAAATGAAAATAGAACCAATTGCTGGCGGAATAACTATTGGTGAATTATTTAAAAACAAAGCTAATTACTCTGGTAAAACCATTAAGATTAAAGGTGAAGTAACTAAATTCAGTTTAGAAATAATGAAAAAGAACTGGATTCACTTACAAGATGGTACAGAAGGTGATAGTAAATTTGACCTTACAATTACAACTGCCGAAGAATTTAAAGTTGGTGATATAGTAACCATAGAAGGAAAAGTAACTTTAGATAAAGATTTTGGTTACGGTTATTTCTATGATGTTCTAATAGAAGATGCAAAAAGCATAAAATAATTTCTTTGTTAATGTCTTTAAAATAATAAAGCGCACATTATTAAATGTGCGCTTTATTATTTTAACTAAAATTCGTTTATCCTATTTGAGCCTGATATTGCTCAGCTGTTAAAAGTTCGTTTACTTCAGCAGCATTTGACATTTCTACTTTAATCATCCAGCCATCGCCGTATGGATCTTTATTTATTACATCAGGAGTAGCTTCAATTTTTGGATTTTTTTCTACTACTATACCTGAAACCGGCATGTAAGAATCAGAAACTGTTTTAACGGCTTCTATAGTTCCAAAAGCTTCACCTTTTGAAAGTGTTTCGCCAACTGTTTCTATTTCAACAAAAACAACATCACCCAATTCGCCTTGAGCAAAGTCAGTTACGCCTACAAAAGCGTTGTTGCCTTCAATACGAACCCATTCGTGATCTTTAGTGTACTTTAAATTTGATGGAACGTTCATTTTTTTATATTTTTTTTAGATGATTTTACCAGTTTCAAAAGTATTAAAAAACCCATTAATACAAAATATGTTTATTGTCATATTTTAATAAATTAACGATTTATGTTTTTTTTTGAAAAAAACCATGATTAAAGTCGTCATTTTATTTCAATTTGGTTAATTTTGTACTCCGTTAAAAAAACAGAAAAACTTTAATAAATAACAATATTATAACTAATTACAATAAATTTTATTATGATTTTCAACCTCGACATGATTAGAAAAGTGTATGCAGCCTATAGCCAAAAAGTTGTTAATGCACGAAATCTCGTAAATGCTCCTTTAACACTTGCGGAGAAAATTCTATACGCACATCTTTATGATAACGAATCAAAAACTGCTTTTGGTCGTGGTAAAGATTACGTAAATTTTTTACCAGATCGCGTTGCAATGCAAGATGCAACTGCTCAAATGGCATTACTACAATTTATGATGGCAGGAAAACCTACTACAGCAGTTCCTTCATCTGTTCATGCCGATCATTTAATTCAGGCAAAAATTGA
>CAIQJL010000239.1 GCA_903872185.1 uncultured Bacteroidota bacterium
CAACTTTCAATCATCATGACATAGGTAAAATTGTTTCCCAAGACCGTATTTATAGAAAATTAATAAGCTAAGGAGGATTTATTTCAGCAGAAATGGCGACAATGACATTTAAGAGTATTGAACATCAAATATCCAATTTTGGAAAGCTTGTGCGGACTAACTCGGAACGAGAAGTAGCACGAACGCATAACAGCAGCTACCCAAAAGTGGCGGTTCAGTGGTTAAATAAAGCTTTGTACTTCTATCAAAGATTCTGCTTGGTTGACAGCGAAGTGCTTCGAAATCGCCACCTTCGGGTAGCCGCAAACCGTTACAGGCAAGCGTAAAAAACCACACAACAACAATCGAAATCTTTATAATATGAAAAGACAAATTACAGAAGCTGAAAAACAAGAACTCTTAAGAACCAATCGTAGAGAAGATGGGAAAATCTACTGCTTTATAGACAACGAGCCCATAGACGATGAGAAAAATATTCATTTTGACCATATTGATCCATTCGTAAAGTCGGAAGACAGTTCACTTGACAATATTGCTCCAGTTTGCAAGAACCATAATCTTGCAAAAAAAGACATGTCACTTACAGAATATCGAGACAAATTATCGATCGAAAAGCTTTTTAAGGGAAAAGAAGAACTTGGCAAACAACTAAAGCTTAATGATGTATTGAGCGCAAGATTTAATACTCAATATGGTTATGTCGCTAAGTATCAATATGACAGCGACAAAGAAGAAGTTTCAATCAAGTATTTCGTGGACAACAACCAGACAAATTTGCCGAATATTAAAAGCTATCCGGTTTTTACTTGTCCGATTACAAGTATGAAATTTTTCTATGCCCAAGTGCCGGTGCAGAATATTATTAATGATGGTAAGGAAGAATCTGATATTGAATTACAACCAAGACCATTAATTATTGATCATTTTTGGAATCTCTATCGGCATTTAAGAGTAAATACTCAATTGCAGCCTTCAATTTGCCGTGTTGATGGAGAGAACCCAATATTCGTTTTTGACGGACAACATAAAGCAGCTGCAAAAATTTGGGCAGGAACCAAACAACTTGACGCAAAAGTTTTTATTGAGCCAGACGTAATCAAACTAATGAAGACAAATCTTGTGGCTCATGATAAATTAAAGCAATTAAGATTTTATTCTTCTATTCTTGCAGACAAACTTGCTCAAATTTATGGTGTCAATTGGCAAAAATATGTAGAAACAGCGGATAAAAAATCTGAAAAAGGATTTTGTAATTTTGTTAAATACTCGGAAACAAGTACAGATGAAAATCCAACAAAGCAGATTGAAGCATTTATCGTTGAATCTATATTAAAACATGATGAAAACAATATTCACCCGTATGTTGCCCCTGAGAACAAGACCGGTAAGCAATACGCTATTAGCCGAGATTCACTAAAGAAATATTATTTCAGATACTTTGTTACTAATCCACCACTTGATGTCGAGATTGACAGTAAAGACGACTTTAGAAACCAGGAAATAGAAAACAATGTACGCTTATTGAATATTTTGACTGAAAAAACTCTGACAGATAAATGGAATCCAGATTCAAATTCTGACGACCATAAAAAGGCTGAACGGATTTATAGAACCGGATCAATTATGGCTTGGTTTCCAATTTTACGAAACGTGATTTTTAATAAACTTGACCTAATCAATCCCAATGAGGCGGAAAGAATACTTTTCAGGAACATTCCAACCGAAAAATGGGAATTAATCTCAAAATTCGTCGAAAAGCTGTTTTCTCACAAAATCTGGATTGACAGAGATCCCAATATTGACATAGTTATTGGAAATAAGAAAGCAGAATTGACAAAAAAACTCTTCGACGAAAAGGGTTTGACTGATAAATGGATACTCGGAATGATCGAATAGAAACGCCAGCCTGTAACAAACGCTATAGCAAATGCGGGGTTGTGTGTTCGTTGAAACATTTGAAATCTTTACATACATTTGTGCTGGCAGACAGTTGAGCAACAATCTATTCCCGCACTTGCCATAGCGTCAGCCGTTAGCGTTCATTGTAAAAAAAACGACACAGCGACAGATTGACAAAAGAACTTTTGCTGCATAAGTGTGATCGGAAAACAAGAATAAGCCAAAA
>CAIQJL010000240.1 GCA_903872185.1 uncultured Bacteroidota bacterium
AGGAATTACATCTGGCACAATAGCAGGAACAATTCCTGCAGGAACTGCAACTGGAACTGGATATAGAATTAGAGTTGTTTCCAGCTCTCCTGTTGCCACGGGAGCCGATAATGGAACAAATATATCAATTAATTCAAGTACAACACCTACTGTTGTAATTGCAGGAACTGCAACAATTTGCGCAGGAACTGCAACAACATTCACTGCAACTCCTACAAATGGAGGTACACCTTCTTATCAGTGGAAATTAAATGGGTCAAATGTTGGTACAAACAGTGCCACATATTCTAATGGAGCAATTACAAACGGAAATACAGTGTCATGTGTTATGACTTCAAATGCACCATGTGTCAGCTCTACATCTGCTACCTCTAATACAATTACAATGGTAGTTAATCCGATTCCAGCTACTCCTACTGCTTCAGCTAGTTCTCCTGTATGTGCAGGGGCTTCAATTAATTTAACTACTCCTACAGTTAGCGGTGCATCGTATTCATGGTCGGGACCAAATGCTTATACCTCAACTTCACAAAACCCTGTTATAACAAATTCTACAACTATTATGGCGGGATCTTATTCGGTTTCTGTAACTCAGGCTGGTTGTACAAGTCTTCCAGGATCTACAACAGTGGCTATTACAATCGCACCTGCAGCGCCATTAGCCTCAAGTAATTCGCCTGTTTGCTTAGCTGCAGCAATAAATCTAACAACACCTACAGTTTCTGGAGCTACATATAGTTGGACTGGTCCAAATGGATTTACTTCAACACAACAAAATCCTGTTATCTCATCTGCAACGGCTATTATGGGTGGAACCTATTCTGTTACTGTTTTGCAAGGTACATGTCCGAGCACAGCAGGTACAACTTCAATTTTAGTTAACGCTCCTCCAGTGGCAAGCTTTAATGGAAGTCCAACGGCAACTTTTTGTTCAGGGTTTGTTCAGTTTACTGATAATTCAACTGGAAATCCATCTTCTTGGTCTTGGAATTTTGGTGATGGACAGACTTCAACTTCGCAAAGCCCTTCTCATGATTATCTTGCTAGTGGAACTTATACAGTTACATTAAGTGCAGTTAATAATTGTGGAAATAATCAACTTGTAAATACTAATTATATTACAGTAAGTGTTCCTACAGCTCCTACTGGTACGGGAGCATCAAGTTGTGGCTCTGGAATAGTTAACCTTTCTGCTGCAGGATCAGGGACATTAAATTGGTATGATGCTGCCACAGGTGGAGGTCTTGTAAATACTGGCACAACATATACTACACCTTCTCTTACTTCAACTACCACTTATTACGTTGAGAGCGCATCAACATCCTATGGAACTTCTCAATTTGTTCCTTGTCCAAGCATTACAGCAGCAACTAATTCCACTGTCAGCAGATATCATATTTTTACTGTTACTTCTGCCTTGAGGCTTGTTTCTGTTCAGGTAAGAACTACTACTGCAGGAAACAGAACTATTGAATTAAGAAACAGCGCAGGAACTGTTTTACAAACAATAACTACTAATATTCCTACAGGAACTAATACAGTTACATTAAATTGGAATATTCCAGCAGGAACTAATTACCAGCTTGGATTATCGACTACTTCAACCGTTAATTTATTCAGAAATAATTCTGCGGTCACATATCCATATCAGATTGCTGGATTAGTATCTATAACAAATAATAGTACTGCAAATAGTTATGGTTTCTTTTACAATTGGGAAGTTCAACCTGTTACTGCCTGTAATAGCACCAGAGTTCCTGTTGTTGCAACAATAAACACTGCATTACCAGCTAGTGTAAGTGTAGTTGCAAGTAATTCTTCAATATGTTCTGGTACAAGTGCAACATTTACTGCAACTCCAACTAATGGAGGTGTTACTCCAACGTATCAATGGAGAATAAATGGATCTCCAGTTGGAACAAATAGTCCGACTTATACAAATTCAACTTTAGTTAATAATGATATTGTTACTTGTATAATGACTTCAAATGGAAGTTGTGTTTCTGGTAGCCCTGCAACTTCTAATTCTGTTACAATGACAGTAAATTCAGCTCTTACGCCTTCGGTTTCTATTGCAGGTACTTCAACTATTTGTGCAGGTACTTCAACAACATTTACTGCAACACCTACTAATGGTGGAGTGCCTACTTATCAATGGCAGGTAAATGGTTCGCCAGTTGGAGCAAATAGTCCTTCTTTTAATAGTAGTTCTTTAGTAAACGGAAATATTGTAACATGTGTTATGACTTCTGGCTTATCATGTGCTAATCCAACTACAGCAACTTCTAATATTGTTACTGTTACCGTTAACCCTAATGTAACTCCTGCAGTTTCAATAACCGGAAATGCTGCAATTTGTGCCGGAGTATCTACTACTTTTACTGCAGCACCAATAAATGGAGGAACACCAACTTATCAATGGTTATTAAATGGAGCAAATGTTGGAACTAACAGTTCGACTTATACTAATGTTGCTTTGTTAAATGGAAATATAATTCAGTGTGTTATGACTACTTCTGTTTCTTGTCCAGTTACCCCAACAGCAACTTCAAATACTGTAACGATGTCAGTTACTCCAACAGTTAGTCCTGCAGTTACTATAGCTGGAAATACTTCAATTTGTGCAGGAACAGCTACAACTTTTACTGCAACTCCTAGCAATGGCGGAACTCCAACTTATCAATGGCTACTTAACGGAAACAGTGTTGGAGCAAATAGTTTCACATATTCAAACGGATCATTATCTAATAATGATATTGTAAGTTGTGTTATGACAACTTCTGCAACTTGTCCAACAACTCCAACTGCAACATCAAATGCATTAACAATGTTGGTAAATCCAACTTTAACGCCTGCTGTTTCAATTGTTGCGAATTTTTCTACAGTATGTTCTGGAAATTCTGTTACTTTTACTGCAACTCCTACAAATGGAGGTACACCTTCTTATCAATGGTTATTGAATGGTATTAATGCCGGAGGAAATAGTAATAGTTATACTAATGGATTGCTATTAAACAATGATATAGTAAGCTGTGTTATGACTACAACTGAAGCCTGCACAACTTCTCCAACTTCAACATCAAATACTGTAGCTATAACTGTTAATGATATTCCAACTGTTTATGCAGGTACAGATCAGATTATTTGTGTAGGTGAATCTGTAACATTATCTGGAAGTGGTGCTACATCATACACCTGGAATAATAGTATAATTGATGGCAGTCCATTTAATCCATCAGTAGGAATTAATACTTATATAGTAACAGGAACATTAAATGGTTGTTCAAATACAGATGAAGTTATTGTAACAGTAAACACAGTTGAAAATTATTCTGTTAATGTTATTGATCCTACTGCTTCTGTAACAATTTTAAATACCGCAACATATCAATGGATTGATTGTAATAATGGAAATGCAAATATACCTGGTGAAGTAAATACTGACTTTACTCCAGTAGCCAATGGTAATTATGCTGTTGTTATTAATCAGAATGGTTGTACTTCTACATCTTCATGTGTTCAGATTACAGCTACTGGAATAGTTTTAAATAATGATTCTTATTCAGTAAATGTATTTCCAAATCCAACACATGGTGAAATTAATATCTCGTTTGAAAAGGGAATGAATGATGTTAGTTTTATAATCGAAAATGTTATTGGAGAAATAGTTTATAAATCTAAATCAAATCAAGAAAATGGTTCTTTAAAAACAATTGATTTAAGTAATTTTTCGAAAGGCGTTTATTTTATAAATGTAAAGAATCAGAATGCTGATTTGAGATATAAAATTATACTTCAAAAATAATTTTAACAACAATTAATTAAAAAGGCATCCGAAAAGGATGCCTTTTTCTATTATATATCAAATGGATTTTCGAAAATAACGCATCCAGCTTTTTCTGGGTGATCTGAAGCAAAATAATTGCCTTTCACTTTTCTTAATTTCCAAAGCGAAAATAAATCTGAGCCGGCTGTAACAATAAATAAAATTCCGAAGAATAACAACGGAACAGAATTAATAATAAAAGCTAGAAGGGTTGGAATTATTCCCATTAATAAAGCAGGTGCAAAAGTGCTTATTTTGTAAGAAGAAACTTTTATTGGGTGTTTGCAATGAATATATGGGGTAAAGCTAATCCAATTAATACCTGCTTTTAAATTTGAAATTTTTACATCTGCAAAAATTAATAGAGTAATAGCATGAAGAAATTCATGAAGAAAAATTCCTATAATTAAAACGGGTATTGTTATATATACATTAAAAATAAATTCTTCAGCAACTGTCCATGTATGCGAGAATCCCCAGATAAATCCAAATAACCCAATAAAAATCACAAATGAAAATATAAATAATAATACACTGAAGGTATTAGATTCTGTATAACTAAAAGAATAATCGGTTTTGTATTCCGATAAAATTTTTTCTTCAGGAATTTCTTCAATTATTTGTTGGTCCATTTTAAATTTATTTCCTCCCAATCGATTTTAAGTAGTTGTCAATTGATCTGTTATAAGTTCTTTCGTATCCCGAACTAAAGTAACAAGCAGGTAATTCGCCCTTGCCTCTGTGATAGTCTAAACATTCGCAACATTTTCCTTTTCTGCTGCATGGATAAGTGCAGTTGCAGTTTTTAACATTTTTTTCGATATCGCAATTCATATGTTATCAGCTTGTTAGGTTATTTGTTTGAGTTCCGAATAAAGTTACTAGCAGAAATGTGTTATTTTTACGTTCTGTAAAATTAATAGAATTTTGAATATGCATAAAATTAAATTGATAATTATATTTTTTACCTTATTGGTTTCTGTTAGCGGATTCAGTCAGGTGGGGAATCAGGCAGCCGCTTATAAACTAAGTAGAGTGCTAGATGTGATAAATATGTTCTATGTTGACACGGTAAGCAATAATAAGCTTGTTGAAGCTGCAATTGTTGAAATGCTTAAGGAACTTGATCCTCATTCTGTATATGTTAGTGCCGATGAGGTTAAAGAAATGAATGAGCCATTAGAAGGCAATTTTGAAGGAATTGGAGTTCAGTTTAATATTTACAACGATACTATTATGGTAGTGAACCCAATAATTGGGGGTCCTTCAGAAAAGTTAGGTATTCGTGCTGGTGATAGAATTATAAAAATTGATGGAGTTAATGTGGCAGGAGTGAAAATAAAGAATAATGATGTTTTTAAAAAACTAAGAGGAAAAAAAGGGACTCTGGTAACAGTTTCTATTGCTCGTAGAAATGAAAAAACTCTTCTAGATTTTACTATTTCAAGAGATAAAATTCCTATTTATAGTTTGAATGCTTCATATATGATTGATAAAGAAATAGGTTATATTAAGCTTGATAGGTTTTCTGCTACTACCATGAATGAATTTTCTGAAGCAATAGCAAAACTAAAAAAAGCTGGTGCAAAAGATTTAATACTTGATTTAACGGGCAATGGTGGAGGTTATTTAAACACTGCAGTTGATTTAGCCGATCAGTTTCTTGATGATAAAAAAATGGTTGTATACACTCAGGGAATTAATAGTCCACGTTCTGATTATAGAGCCACAAATGCTGGCGAGTGGCCTAATGGTCGCTTAGTTGTTTTGGTTGATGAAGGTTCTGCCTCAGCAAGTGAAATTGTTTCTGGAGCTATTCAGGATTGGGATAGAGGGGTAATAATTGGTCGTCGTACTTTTGCAAAAGGATTAGTTCAGCGTCCGTTTAATCTTCCTGATGGTTCTTTGATACGGTTAACTGTTGCACGTTATTATACACCATCTGGCAGGTTAATTCAGAAATCGTACGAGAATGGTTTTTCTGAATATTCAAAAGATATTATACATCGTTACAATAATGGTGAATTGATTCATGCAGATAGTATTCACTTTCCTGATAGTTTGAAGTTTCAGACTATGAATTCCAAACGTACAGTTTATGGTGGTGGAGGAATTATGCCCGATTTTTTTATTCCTCTTGATACAAATCAGTATACAAATTATTACAGAAATATAATTAGAAAAGGAGTTATTAATAAATATGTTATTTCATATATTGATGATAACCGTAATTCATTAAAAGAAAAATACACTGATTTTGCAAAATTTAAAAACGAATTTGTAGTGGATGATGTTATGGTAGATAGTTTAATAAGTCTTGCTTCTAAAAATGGAGTTGAAAAGAAGGATGAAGAAATTTTAAAATCCAAAGGGGATATGAAACTCTTTGTAAAAGCTATGGTTGCAAATAATTTGTGGAATTATAGCGAATATTGGGAGATTATAAATACTTCCCGACCTGAGTATCTGAAAGCGATTGAAGTACTTCATGATAAAAAGCTTTATATTAAAAAACTTTCTAAGCAATAACTTAGTTTTTATTTGCTAAATATTTTATTAGAAAATAATAAGCCGCTACGGCGGAGTAAATCCTAAATCAATAATGATCTTAGAATGGCTCCTTAAGAATTGGGTAGAGGTTGCAGGAGCTTTAACCGGACTTATTGCAATTTATTTTCAAATAAAAGAAAAAGTTATTTTCTGGCCAATTAGTCTGATTAATGTTATACTTTATATTTTTGTTTATTTTTCTGCACTATTATATGCCGAAGTTAGTTTGCAGCTTTATTATTTAGTCGTTAGTATTTATGGCTGGTACTATTGGCAATCAGGAAAAATAAAAAATAAAGGTAGTGAGTTGAAAGTTACTACTTGCAGTAAAAATTTAATTTTAAAACTTTCTGTGATTTTTGTTGCTTTGTTTTTTTTAATGGCTTTTGTTTTAAAGAAATTCACAAATACCGACGTCCCTTTTGTTGATGCATTTGTTACCTCACTTAGTTTTATTGCAACATGGTTACTAGCCAAAAAGAAAATAGAGAATTGGCTTGTGTGGATTGTTGTTGATGCAGCATGTGTTGGAGTATATATTTATAAAGGATTATATCCAACAATAGTTTTATTTGCTGTATTAACAATTTTGGCTTTTGTAGGTTATAACTCATGGAAAAAATCTATGCTATGCAAAAGCGAATAGTAGTAATTGGACCTGAATCGACAGGGAAAACAACTATTTGTGAAAAGTTGGCATTGCATTATAATACTGGGTGGTTGCCCGAATATGCACGTACTTATATTGAAAGCTTAAATCGCCCATACACACAAGATGATATTTTGCACATTGCTAAAAAACAAGTTGAATTAGAAGAAGAACTTGCAAAATCTAATAATGTGCTATTTATTGATACTGACTTAATAATTACTAAAGTATGGCTTTTGCATGTTTTTAAAGTCTGTCCAGAATGGATTGAAGAAGCAATAAGGAATGCACCCCGAACTTTATATTTATTATGTTATCCCGATTTACCTTGGGAGTTTGACCCTGTTCGTGAAAATCCCGAATTAAGAGAATACTTTTTTGAATGGTATAAAAAAGAAATAGAAGCTTTAAATATTCCTTATTTTATTGTTAGAGGCGAAGGAGAGGAGAGGGTAAAAAACTGTATAGAAGAAATAGAAAATATTAAGATATTATAACGGTCCCAGTATTGGCCCAGTATTTTGACCTTAGACCTTCCCGCATGCTCGACAGGGCTGGGGTTTAAATATCAAAAACATGGTCGCTAATATGGTGTTGATAGCCGAGTTAATACCTGATAGTCATTGTGTTACACGTAAAGATAATCATTTTATTTGACAATATTTTTATGGGGTCGGTTGTTAAGCTAATTTTGAGATTTATTATATTTCTTTTGTTAGGCTAGGATTCTATATTACTTATTAAACTTTGGTATATCTACATTCACTATTCTGTGATTGCCTAAATCAGCAATCCAAATTTTATTATCTTTAACCAATACTGCTGCGGGTTTTGCTAATTTCCCGTTTCCTAATCCTTTTTCTGTAGTTCCGCATATAGTTGATACTTTCTTAGTTGTAATATTGTATATTAATATTCTGTGCCCGTACATCTCTGCAACTACTACATAATTACTGTCTATTAACGAAATGCCATGCGGCATCGCAATTTCAGCTTTTGGAAACGGTGTAGATAATCCTTCTTCTTTATTCCATTTTCTTATTGCCATAGTACCGGCATCAACAATCCAAACATTTCCAAATTCATCTGTAACAATATCCATTGGATATTTGAGTGTTCCTGTAAGCAAATCTCCATCCATCTTCCCTGTTTTGTCTCTTCCTGCAACCGTAATTGTTTTTCCCTTATAAATCATTCTAATTCTAGAATTATTTAAATCAGCAACAAATAATTCCCCATTTTGTCCCCAGGCAAGGGAGTGTGGCGAATCGAATAATGCATTTTCATTTTCGCCATCTTGCATTCCACTTTCACCTTTTATTCCAGCAAGCGTTGATACAGTATAAGTGACTTTTCCATTTATTTCAATAGGAGTCAATAATCTAATCGTATTATTTTTTACTTCAGCAACAGCTATTGCACCATCTTTTCTTACCGATACACCGTGAGGATTATCAAATCTAGCATTTTGAGCTATACCATCTTGATAGCCTTGTTTATCACTTCCACCTGCTATAGTTGTAACCATTCCGTCTGAAGAGATAGTACGAATGGCATGGTTATAAATATCAGCAAAAACAATTGTACTATCATTTAAAGTTGACAATCGGATCGGTTTGTACATTTTAACTGCATTTCCTATTCCATCTTTGAACCCATCTTCTCCTATTGCACTACCTGCAACAAAATGGATTTCCTGACCATAATTGTGTCCCCCATCTTTAGGTTCTACAAAAAACATCCAAGCGAACGAATAGTATATATAAACCGTAACGATAATCAATAAACCAAGTATTGAAAATACTATCACTTTTGTCTTTTGTCTTTTAAATATTTTCATCTCATTTTTTTATATTAATAGGTAATAACGTTCAAATATAGCACTATGTTTTTTGTACTTGCTGATTAAGGTATTGTATATTTTAGTTACTTTAAATATTCCTTATTATATTGTTAAAGGCGAAGGAGAGGAGATGGTAAAAAACTGTATAGAAGAAATAATTAATGCTAACATTTTATAATATTAAATAAAAAAATGATTTGTTATTAATGTTATTTTTTATTGCCTACCCAGGAAATATAAAGTTTAAAAGACATTCCATGGTTTAAATAAAAGAAATTTGTGTCGTAACCCAAGTCTTTATCGGTATTTGTCATACCTCCGAAATTTATTATCGATGCACCTTCAATGTCATATCCAGCAGAGCACAAAATAAGAACAGGTTTAATAATTTTATAATATCTGAATCCTACAGAAAGTGAATAATGAATTAAAGTTGTAAATCCTTTATTCTTAGTTATTGTGTGTCCAGGATTAAGAACTTCAGCCATTGATTTACCATAATTTGATATTGTGCCGGACCCAAATCCTATTTTGTCTTGAGTTGAAGCATACATTCCAAATGGTTTAGCCCGTTTTCCAGGAGTTGTACTTACTATTCCACCTGTCATGCTAAGTTGTCGGAGCATATCAAATCCTATGCTTGCTGTATAAAATTTGGTTGTAAATAATGTATCGTATGCAGGTACTCCAGATATTGGTACTTTGCTGTTTGTAGGTGTAATTAATGTGCTCATTTTAATTGGAAACCCAAATGAAGTATAGCCAATGCCCCAGTATGTTCCCAGAGTTCTGTTTACATTCATTACAACTTCACCTCCACCTCCTAGATGTTTGTACATTTTAGAAGTTTTAAGCAATTCAATATTAAAATAATTATTATTAAAAGTTCGGGTTTTATAATATCCAATTGGCAATGAACCTGACCAATCAATACTTCCACTGATTTTTGAACTTTGTATTTTTATCCAATAATTTTTAATGCCTATATACCCTGCAAAACGATAGGCTTTTCCAATTAAATTGTTTTCAAAATTGGCAGAGGCTCCAAAACGAAGACCAATTTTTTGAATTCCAAAACTCCCTTCAAATGATGATAATGAATGCTGATTAAATGTATATTTAAGCACTCCTCCATTAGCTGCGTTAGGGTTTGAAATTTTCCAATTTAAACTTGGAATAAATGAAATGCCAAAAAAGGCTGGAATGGTATCTTTGTTAACTCTAACTTTTAACGAATCTTTTTTAGTTTGTGCGAAAATAGAATTTAATGCAATGGTAGTAAATATTAGAATAATATAAATTTTTTTGATCATCGGTTTTTATTTTAAAAGAGATGGGTTTAAAAATAATACAATAAACAATTTACTATATATTTATAACATAGTAAAAAGTGTTTCAAAAATATAAACTTTATTTTTCTATCAATACTTTTTTCGAATAATTAATGCCATCTCCATTAATTTTTAAAAAAT
>CAIQJL010000241.1 GCA_903872185.1 uncultured Bacteroidota bacterium
CTGCACTCAGCTTGACGAAGTGCTCTCGAAAGACATGCAAAATGCCCCACGCACTATTTCGACAGGCTCAATATGACCCCCGCTTTTGATGCTTATACAAAAAATGCATTAAAATTCAAAACAGTTTCTAGTGATTTGTAAATATTTTAAATTATTATTTTAATTTATCTAGCAATTACAATTTATTTTACGCTAATTAGTGTAGGTGATTTACCTTCTACATCTATTGCGAGAGTAAGGGTGTAATGATATTCTTTGTTAATATAATGTTGATTAACACATATTTATTATTGTAAATATTTATTTTTATTGTTTATTTAACTATCTTTATTCTTTTATAATTAATGCCTTAAAATGAAAAAACGGTTCTTTTTTTTATATCTAACAACTATAATAGTTGTTTTATTAATTAGTTCAATTTCGTTATATTTTTTATATGAAAATAATATAGCAAGTGCACAAAAATCCGTTAACGAATTATTATCTGAGCAAATATCTTTAATAAGATCTATTTATCACGAAACAAAAGATATCGAAAAAACAAAATTAATAGTTCAAAAATCACTAATTCTAAATGTTGATTCTTATAGTTCTAACGAAATTGCTATTGGAGAATTAAGGAATGACAGTATCTATTATTTGAATGGGCTAAATAAAATTAAAGAACATGCTTTATTTGCAATTCCTTTTAATTCTGATAAAGGAATTCCTATGCAAAAAGCTTTTAAAGAAAAACAGGGAACAATTTTTAGTGTCGATTATAAAGGTGATGAAGTTTTTGCTGCTTATCAATATTTACCCGAGTTAAAATGGGGTGTTGTATCTAAAGTAGATATTGAAGAAATTAAAAAATCATTTTTCAGTATAGCTATAATCATTTTTATTTTTTCTTTTGTTTTGGTTTTTCTTAGTTCTTTAATTCTTAGTCGAATTACATTAAAAATTGATAAAGAATTTATTAAAGTCAATAAGTTGATAGAAGAAAACGAACATGTTATGAGAATGTTAGTTAATTCAATACCCAATACATCTATTTTAATATTTGATAAAGATCATAGATTTATAATTGCAGGTGGAGGTGAGCTAGAAAAAACAGGCTTTGAAAAGTCATCCATTATTGGCAAAACGCTTAAGGAGTCATTTCCAAAAGAAGTTTCCGATTTGTTTGAACCTTTGTATAAAAAAGCAATAGCTGGGGAAAACAGTATTTTTGAAATGAATTTTGGTGAATATGTATATAATCAGCAGATAATATCAATATCTACAAAAGAAAATGAAATAATTGCAGGTGCCGTAATTTCCGAAAACATATCAGAGCGTAAAAAAGTAGAGAAAATATTAAAAGAAAAAAATGAAGAGATTGCAACACAAAACGAGGAATATAAACAAATAAATGAAGAATTACTTGTATCAAGAGAGAAGATAGAAGAAACGAAAAGTTTATTACAAGAAACAAATGAATTTCTCGAAAATTTATTTAAATATGCAAATGCTCCAATTATAGTTTGGGATTTAAACTATAATATAACACGCTTAAATCCTGCATTTGAAGAATTAACAGGAATGAGTAAAGAAGAAGTAATGGGTAAACCTTTTCATTTATTTTTTCCTGATAATGAAGTAAAAAAGTCAATGGAATTGTTACAACATGCACAAGAAGGAAAAAAATGGGAAACAGTTGAAATTGAAATTTTAAGAAAAGATAATACAACCAGAACAGTTTTATGGAATTCGGCTAACATATTAGATGCTGATGAGAAAACTATAATAGCTACAATTGCTCAGGGGCATGATATAACAAAACGTAAAGAATCTGAAAAATTATTTCAAGATTTAATAGAAAAAAATCCAACATCAATACAGGTTATTGATATAGATGGTTATACGTTAAAGGTAAATGAAGCTTATACCAAGCTTTTTGGCTCTGTTCCGCCATCAAATTATTCGTTTTTTAAAGATTTTAAAATAGAAAATGTAAGTGTAGATAGTTTAATGGAAAGTGTTAAAGAAGGCAAAATAGTTACTTTTGATGATTTTAAATTTAATGCACATAATGTTGATCCAGCATTACCAAATGTTCCTATTTGGATAAGTATGACGGTATTTCCATTAAACGACTTCAGTGGTAAACCAGAACGATTTGTTTTGGTACATGAAAATATTACGTTTCGTAAAACTGTAGAATTTATATTAAAAGAAAAATCAGAAGAAATAGAAACCCAAAACGAAGAATATAAGCAGATAAATGAGGAATATAAGCAAATAAACGAAGAGCTTTATACTTCTAAAATAAAAGCAGAAGAAAGCGATAAATTAAAATCGGCATTTTTGGCTAACATGAGTCACGAAATTCGTACACCAATGAATGGCATTGTAGGTTTTGCCGATCTTTTAAATGATCCAAAGCTTAGCGACAAAAAAAAGATGGAATATACGGCTATTATTATTAACCGATCAAATCAACTTTTGTCTGTTGTTAATGATATTCTTGATATATCAAAAATTGAGGCTGGTTTAATTACTGTAAAAAATGAGAGTGTTGCCATTAACCAGGTTATCTCTGATTTATGGGTATTTTACAGCAATCAAAAGAAAATGAAAAACATTGCTTTTGATAAAAAGTTAGGCATTGAAGGTTTAGAAATACGCATAAATGCCGATCAAACTAAAATAATACAAGTTCTTAACAATATGCTGAATAATGCTCTGAAATTTACAACTAAGGGTGAAATTAGTTTTGGTTATGAACTTAAAGGCCAGATGCTCGAATTTTTTGTAAAAGATACCGGTGTTGGAGTTCCAGAAAATTTTAAAGATAAAATATTTGGAAGGTTTATGCAGGCCGAAAATGAATTAATTAAAAATCATGGCGGAACAGGTCTTGGCCTATCTATTTCTAAAGAACTGGTAACTTTAATGGGTGGCAAAATATGGCTAGAATCTGAATTGGGTGTTGGCACAACAATGTTTTTTACTATACCATATTTTCCGTTAAATAATGAAACAGAATTATTAGTTGAATCAGTCATAACAACTATTGAAAATCATATAGAAGGAAAGTCTATTTTGATTGTTGATGATGATGAAGTAAATCTGCTTTACCTAAAAGAATTTCTGGCAAGATTTAACCTAAATATATTTGAAGCAACAAATGGATTTGACGCAGTTGAACAATTTAAACAAAATAATAATATTAATCTTGTATTAATGGATATTAAAATGCCAATTATGAGTGGACTTGAAGCTACCAAACTTATAAAATCCATTAATAGTAAAATTACTGTGGTTGCTCAAACAGCCTATGCAATGACTTCAGAAAAAGAGCAGGCATTAAAAGATGGTTTTGACGATTATATTTCAAAACCATTGAATAAACAAGAATTAATAGATATGATAAAAAAATATTTGTAAATATTGTTATTGCTATGTATTATTGAGTGCAAGCCCCAAACATGACTCCATATATTGGATTAGTTTGTAAATCATTTTATTATTACCTAAACTTTTCAAAAACAAAACGCTGATAAAATTACGAATAAAAGCGCTTACCCTATAGTTCCTAGTATTTTATAGTTTGGCCTGAGTATTCTTACATTTTAAAAGTAGTATAATTACTCTTAAATTCAAGTTAAGTTACTCTATAATCCACTTTTAGTTTGCCTTACCTTTACTAATATTTTTAAAGCAAAATATTATGGCACATAATATACATAAAATACTAGTAGTAGATGATGAGATTACTAGTTACTTGCTAATTACTGAAATCTTATCTAAATACAACGTTAATGTATTGTATGCAAGTTGTGGTTCAGAAGCTTTAGAACAATGTGTAACACACAGCGATATTTCATTGGTATTTATGGATATTAAAATGAGAGTAATGAATGGTTTTGAGGTAGCCAGAAAAATTTCAGCATTTAGAAAGGGTTTACCCATTGTTTTTCAAACAGCTTTTGCAAAGGAGTTTTTAAAAGAAGAATATATGACCGAACTGGGATGTGGTTATATGGAAAAACCGATTAAAAAAAATATATTATTAACGGAAATACAAAAACACATTAATATTAGTTTAAAAACTACAATTAACAATGTTGTAAATATACCTAAACAAAAAAATATATTTAAAACAATATTCTGTTATTTGTTTATAAAAAAACTAAGAGCCAGCTCATATATCTATGTTAAGACGAAACCTGTTCAAAGTTTATTTATGGGTTTTTGAAACAAGACTATATTTTCTTATTTTTTTAATAATTCTTTATACTGAAGCAGTAAATCAGGATATTTTTTAATACTTATCATCAGTTTTTCTAAATCAAAATTCGAAACATTTAGATTTATTTCATTGCTTAATGATATAATGATATTAGATTTATATTTCTCGCCAATTTTTAATAATGTATTTGCCAGTTCTTCTGCAACAGACATTGATGGTCTGGTTTTAAGCTTATCCCAAAGAGGGGATGCGGTATTTAATAATTGAGAAATAATATCTGGAATAAAATGTAAATCTTCATCCTTAACAATAAGAACATTACTGTTTTCATTAACAAGTTCTATGCTTTCTATTCTTTTATAAGGTAAATATTTCATTAATTCAATATAAATATCTTCTAATATAAAAGGTTTACTAATTCTGCTATTAGAAAGTTTTATGCGTGTTTCTTTAGATAATTTTTGATAAGTAGATAAAGCCATCATAGAAATTACAGGAATGTGTTTAGTTTCCGTATTATTTATGATTAATTCATGAGTTTCGAACGCATCAATTTCTGGCATTAAAATATCGAGTACAATAGCATCTGGTTTTTCTTTTTTTGCAATATTAATTCCGTTTATACTATCACAAGCTGTTAATATTTTAATATCAGTATCCTTGAAAAATTGCTGAAATAGCGTTAGTGTTAATTGGTCGTTATCAATTACAAGCACCTTTGATGGTTCGAATTTAATATTGCTTACATTTAATACTCTTGAAAATACTTCGGATGCATTTTGTTTTGATACTTTAATATTTTTAAAATTAATTGTAAACGTACTGCCTTTATTTACCAGGCTTTTTACACTTATTTTACCATTCATTAATTCAACTAATTTTTTGGTAATAGCTAGTCCAAGGCCCGTACCCTCATATTTTCGGGTGTCAAGATCTTCTTGTTGTTGAAAATTGTTAAATATTATTTCGAAATATTTAGGTGGTATTCCAATTCCAGAATCTTCTATAGAAAAAGTTATATCTGCTAGAGTAGCATTTATATATTTATGATTAAGTTCTATTTTAATAAAACCCGAATCGGTAAATTTAATAGCATTTCCAATAAGGTTATTTAGAATTTGCCTTATACGCAATTCATCAAACTCCAAAGAATTTGGAAAATCGTCACTAAAACTATGAAATAAATTTATTTGTTTTTCTATTGTTTTAAACGAAAATATTTGCTCCGCTTCGCAGATTAATGTTTTAAGATCAATGTATTCGTTATTAATCTGCAATTTTCCTGCTTCTATTTTTGATAAATCAAGAATGTTGTTAATAAGATTATGTAATGTTTGCCCCGATGTTTTTATAGAATTAACGTATTCTTTTAAATCTGTTCTTTCGAGTTGATTTTGAAGCAAACTTGAGAAGCCAATAACAGCGTTCAGTGGTGATCTTATTTCGTGACTCATATTTGCTA
>CAIQJL010000242.1 GCA_903872185.1 uncultured Bacteroidota bacterium
TGGACAAATAATGGTATTTTATTTACTTTAGTTGGCGATAATAGCATAGTAACTGGAAATCATTTTTACAGTTCACAAACACCAAATTCAAATTTAACTTCAATAAATATAGGTAGTGGAGTTGGTCATTTAATTTCAGATAATTTTATTGGAGGACAATCAACAAATTGCGGTGGAGCTTCTTGGGCAAATTCGAATAATATTACCTTTAAAGGAATATCAGTAACTTCAGGAGTAGGAATTCCTGTTTCGATTCAAGGAAACACAATACAAAACATCAACTTATCTGGTGGCACCTCTACTTTTACAGGAATAGAAATTTTATCAGGGCCAAGCAATGTTGGAACCTCAACTGGAAATTTGATTGGCCACACAACTACTTCAAACAGTATTCAACTTAATGGTAATACTATTAACTCAGGGATTAAGAACAACTCAACATCATCAGTAAGTATATGGAATAATACTATTGCAAATATTTTAAATTCTGCTGCAAATACTTCAAATTCATTTTTTGGAATATGGCAATCTAATACTGGCTCAGGAAATATATCAAAGAATACTATTTTCAACATATCATCTGCAAGTACAAAAGTTAGTTTAAGCGACCTGAGTTTAATTGGAATTTATCACAGTGGAGCCTCAACCGGAAGTTCATTTATTACTGAAAATTCAATTTATAATCTTTCATTATCTAATGTAGGTAATGTTACAACAAATGTTTCTGGAATTTGTGTTGCAAATGTTACTAGTCCAATTATCAATAAAAATGTAATTTATAATATCACTAATGCTTCAACTAGAGTTGTAGCCGCAACACCTCCTACTGCAAACGGTATTGTGGTTGTAAACCCGGCAATTAATTCTATAGTTGAAATAAGAACTAATATGATTTCTTTAGGAACTGGTTCTAATACAAATACAGAATTTAACGGAATTTGGTTAAATTCAAATGCTAATGTTTACAATGCATCTATTTATTATAATTCTATTTCTATTAATGGTACAGTTACAGGTGGAGCTTTACCATCTTTTGGAATACTTAGAGGTAATAATAACACTGTAGGATCTTTTGGAAACATAACTGTTGCTTTTAAAAATAATATTTTCGCAAACAGACGAAATGGTGGCACAGGAAAACATTATGCAATAGGGAATCAAGGAAATACTCCAACTGTAGGCTGGGGAGCAGCGGCAACAAATTACAATTTTTATGTTAGTGCTAATGCCGGAACTATTGGATTATGGAATGTTACAGATTGTCCGATTTCTACATTAAGAACAAACTCTACAGGTGACGTTTCAAGTATTTCAGCGGTTTCCATAGCCGGAACATCAGATCATTCAAATATTAATGTTGCGAATTTATTTACTGATATAACAAATGGAGATCTTCATATAAAAAATAATCAACCCGAAGCATGGTTTGTTCATGGCAGAGGAACACAAATGACACTAGCTAGCGATATAGATGGAGATACACGCAGTATTGCTGTTACTTCTGGATCAACTGAAATCGGTGCCGATGAATTTAATCCAACTTCAACACCCATTGCTTGTAATATGACAGGTACAATTGGTGATGGAAACAATACAGTTTTTAGCTTTGCAAATAGAATAATTGCTGATATAACTTGGCATGGTTCAAATTTTCCTACTGCTATTCAAATACTTAATTTTACAGGAAAGAACCCTGATTTGAATGATGGATTTGGAACACCATATCCTGGCCTTGTTGGCAACCAATATTCAAACTGTGTATGGACAATTAACCCTACCGGTGGAAATATTAACAATTTCACTTATGACCTTAATTTAAATTATGATGCTGCAATAACAGGCTCAATAGATGATGTAACTGCAATAAGGATTGCTAAAAATCCATATATTTTCCCATTAGTTACTTCTCCAATAGTAAATGATTATGCGCCATACGGAACTGTTGTTAACACTGTTAATAAAACCGCAAAAATTTCAGGAATTATAGGCTTTAGTGATTTCATCTTATTTAAAGGTTCTATTGTTTCTCTTCCAATAGAATTATTAGATTTTAATGCAATTAAAAACAGCAATGTTATTGATATAAATTGGGCAACAGCAGCAGAAATCAATAATGATTTTTTTACTATTGAAAAATCTTCAAATGGTTTAGAATTCGAAACTGTAACTATTGTTAAAGGAGCAGGAAATAGCTCTAACAAAATAGAATATTATACAGTTGATGACAATCCATATAAAGGAATTTCGTATTACAGATTAAAACAAACAGATTATGATGGAAAATTCACATTTAGCAAATTAGTTGCTGTTGACTTTACTGAAACTTCAAATAATCTTTCATTTGATATTTTCCCAAACCCAATATCACAAAATGAAAGCACCAATATCAGAATTAATCAATTTCAACCTGAAACAGAAGTTTTAGTTGTTGTTAGAAATCTTTTAGGTCAGGAATTATATTCCAAAGTTTTAATGACTGATTTTTCAGGTAATTCTATTATTGCTGTTGATGTTGAAAACAGACTACCTGCAGGAACTTATTTAATAATAGGAACATCATTAAATCATACTTTCAATAAGTATTTAGTTATAAAATAATTCTAAGTCAATATTTACAATAAAAAAATGGCTGCTAAATTTTAGCAGCCATTTTTATTATATTTTCTACTAATTAATAAAAGTAAACATCATAAGGCATTCTTGCTTGAATTCCACTTAAACCAGTTAAACTTTTAAGTGTTTTATAATATTTATATGCAGGTCCTAATTCTTTTTGAATTGATGAAGTTTGAACATTTTCTTTCATACTTTTCATAAACTGTTCAAAGAATGGAAGTTTTTCTGGCATTTCAATTATTTTAATCTGAGTTTTAATACCAGCTTTTTCTTTTGCAATATCAATTGCTTTTTCTAATCCTCCAAATTCATCAACTAAGCCAATTTCTTTTGCATTTACTCCACTCCAAACTCTTCCTTGTCCAATACTATCAACATTTGCTTTTTCCATTTTACGTCCATCAGCAACATGTCCAATAAAAACATCATAAATTTCTTCAACACTTTGTTGAATTACTGCTTTTTCCTGAGGTCTCATTTTACGAACCAATGATCCAATACCTGAATTTGCATTTGTATTTACTTCGTCAATAGTAATGCCTAATTTATCGTTTAAAAACTTTTGACCATTCCATAACAAACCAAACACACCTATGGAACCAGTAATAGTAGTATGATTGGATACAATCACATCTGCAGGACAAGCAATATAATATCCACCAGAAGCAGCTACATCGCCCATACTAACGATAACCGGTTTTACTTTTTTTAGTAATTCCACTTCACGCCAAATTACATCAGAGGCAAGAGCACTTCCACCAGGACTATTAATTCTGAATACAACTGCTTTTATCGTAGAGTCTTTTCTTGCTTTACGAATTGTTTCAGATAAACCTTCAGATCCAATACTTTCATCGTCGCCTTTACCCATGCCTATTTCACCATTTGCATAAATTACCGCAATTTTGCCATTTTTACCTGAAATAAAAGTAGCTGGAACCTTATTATATGAATTCATTTCTACTAGACTTAAATCCTTTTTCTTATCAATACCTGATGATGCTTTTAATTCGTCAATAATTTCATCATAATATTTTAAACCATCTACTAGTTTTAGGTCAATACATGATTTTGCATTTGTAACCAACATACTGTCAGCATATAAATTCAAACTATCAACAGATATTTTTCGCTGCTCAGATATCCCTTGAAGAATAAAATTCCACATTGAACCTATATATGTTAATGTTTGTTCACGATTTGCATCACTCATTTTATCCATAATAAATGGCTCAACAGCACTTTTAAATTTACCATGACGAATTACTTCAGGCTCCACTCCTAGCTTTTCTAAAGCACCTTTAAAAAACATTACCTCTGAATGTAATCCTTTAAGTTCAACAACACCTTGTGGATTTAAGTATACTTTGTTAGCAACACTACATAAAAAATATGAACCTTGAGTATACATATCGCTATAAGCAATTATAAACTTTCCTGATTCGCGAAATTTTAAAAGAGCACCTCTTATTTCTTCAATTGTAGCTATTCCTGCATCTAAATTTGGAATATCAAGAAAAATACCTTTAACATTTACATCTTCTTTTGCTTTGCGAATATTTTTTAAAATATCATTTAATCCAAGATTTGTTGATGGTTCAAATGAACCCATACTCATACTTTGAAATGGATTATCTGATGTTCTTTCTTTAATTGAATAATCTAGACGAATATGTAAAATTGACGAAGGTTCAATTTTAACTTCATCTTTACCTCCAGATAAAGAACCAACTATAATCAAAAAAGTAAAAAAGAAAATTAAATTAACAACAATTATTCCTACAATTGTGGCTAACATGTACTTAAAGAAATTTTTCATGGATGAAAAAATTAAGGTTTATACTAAAACAGGTTTATAAATATTTATTTAATTAAAAAACACAAAATTAATATTTTAAAATTTTTCCTTTTAACATTATACCATTATTTCCAATATATGAAATAACATATATTCCGGAAGGTAAAAAGTTTAAGTTAACCACTTGGTTAGTTTGAAATAATTCACTTTCAAA
>CAIQJL010000243.1 GCA_903872185.1 uncultured Bacteroidota bacterium
AATTATTATATTTAAATTAAATTAAAAAAAAGTTAAGTTACTTAATAGTATTTAGTTTGCTTTTATTACAGCAATCAAAAATCTAATTATACTTACATCTTGAGTAAAAATACAATTAAAACGTTATCTTATTCCAGAGATCTCTCTTATTCCCTCAATAGCTCTGTCAATATGCTCTTCTGTATTAAATGGACCAATACTTAGCCTTACAGTTCCATGCATTTTATCAGTTCCAATTATTTCATGAACCTTTGGAGCACATTGCAAACCTGTCCTACATGCAATGTTATAATCAACATCGAGAATTGTACCTACATCACCCGATTCAAATCCTTTAATATTTAGACTTAAAACTGGATTTTTATTTTCCTTATCCAAAGCACAGTAAGTTGTTACATTTTCTATTGACTGAACTCCATTTCTAAGCTTATCCCAAAGCCTCATTTCTTCAGTATGAATTTTTTCTATTCCATTTTCTTTGATCCATCTTACACCCGCATTTAATCCAGCCACACCTAACAAATTTAATGTTCCACACTCAAGTCTATAAGGAAATTCATCCAAATGTGTAAGTTGTGCAGAACGAACTCCTGTACCACCAAATCGGGTATAGCGCACAGGTACATCTTTCATAACATAAGACCCACCTATTCCGGTTGGGCCCATTAAGCATTTATGACCAGTAAAAATATAAGCATCAATATTCATTTTTTGCATATCTACATTTACTGCACCAGCACTCTGACTTCCATCAACAACAAAGTAAACACCTGCCTCTTTACATATTTTTCCAATTTCAGTTATTGGCTGAACTGTACCTATAACATTAGAACAATGATTTACAATAACAAATTTTGTGTTTGATTTTATTGCAGCCTTAATATCCTGTGGGTCGACATAACCTGTTAATTTGTTAAAAGGAACATAAGTAGTTTCAATCAATCCACTTTGAGTCATATGATATAAAGGGCGTAAAACCGAATTATGTTCAAGCATTGTTGTAACAACGTGATCACCTTTCTCTGCTAAACCCTGCATTATCATATTTAAAGAATCGCTGGCATTATAGCTAAATGTTAATCTATTAAAATCGCCATCTCCATTAAATAATTCGGTAAGCATTTTTCTTGTATCTGTAACCATTTCTTCGGTTTCAATTGCTGCATCGAAACCCGTTCTGCCAGGACTTACACCTTTTGTTCTATAAAAGTCATTCATGAAATCATAAACAAAATCCGGCTTTGGAAATGAAGTTGCAGAATTATCAAGATAAATTAATTTTTCCATATTGTTAATTTTAATCAATTATTATAGCATCAGCAACTATTTCTGCTAATGTCTTAATTTGTACATTTAATTTATAAAAAGAATTTAATTGCATTAACTGGTCAACACAATTATGGCAAGGTGTTACAACAATTTTTGCATTTGTATTTCTTATTTGTTCAGCCTTCCGTTCTCCAATTTTCATACGACGTTCATTATATTCACTCATCGCCAACTGACCACCTCCTCCTCCACAACAATAGTTATCAATGCCATGAGGAGTCATTTCAACAAATTCAGATACAACCTGATCAAGTATATATCTTTGTTCTTTTAATATACCGCCATTCCTAACTAAATTACATGGATCGTGAAGTGTAACTCTTAATTTTAATTTAGTTTTATCAACTTTTATTCGTCCAGTTTTAATGTATTCTGCAATTAATTCGACTGAAGTATTTGAATCAAAATCAAACTCTTTTTTTAAATAATTAGGAGCTTCCCAACGAAAAGCTCTGGAGCCATGGCCACACTCAGCAAGAATTAATTCCTTTGCATCAAGATTAATTACTTCTTCATATAAGCGTTTTGATATTACAGTTGCTTCATCTACATTTCCGGTAAAAAAACCATAATTGGTAACATCATACATTTTAGTTGAGATTGTCCAGCTTTCTTTAGCAGCATAAAAAATCTTTGCCATTGCCGAAATTGATAACGGAAAAAATTTAGGCTCTCTTGGATTTAAAGTATATAAAATATTAACATTACTATCATTTAATGGAATTCTAGCATGTTTATCATTCATTTCATCCTGTAATTCATCTTCTAACCATTTTATTGTATCAACAAATTCTTCGGTAGTAATTCCCATATTATTACCAGTTTTTATTGAAGAATCAACAGTTGATTGAATTGATGCAGGAATAAGATTCATTTGCGCAAGCATCATTCTACCAGTTCTAACAAGATAAGCAATATCAATTCCTATTGAACAATGCAAATTACATCTTCCACACATCGTGCACGCACCAAAGAAAAGATCAACCATCTCTTTAGCAGTTTCATCATTAATTTCTTTTGTATTAGCTAAAAACGGTACATATTTTCCAATAAATGTAAAATACCTTTTATAAATTGATGAAATTAAATCTACTTTTTTAGCAGGAACAAAATATGGTTCTTTAAATGTTAAATAATAAACACAACTCTCTGCACATAATCCACAATGCACACAACTATTTAAGTTAGTAAGTAATTTACTATCCTTAAAATTTTCAAGTATTGTAAGACCTTTATTTATATTTTTTTCAGTTAATTCTGCCATAAAATCATTTAGTTTTGAGGAGGCCAGACACCTCGTTTACCATAAAAAAATCCTAAATGAAACCTGGCTGCAAAAAAATAAATAGCATGTTTAAGCTTTCCTATTGGAAGATATAAAAACAATACTGCAGAGATAACAAAATATGTAGGAGTTAAATAAAACAAATAATAAATTGTTACAAACTGAAAGACATTTACAATTACATTAGAAATATAATCATCAACGTTTGATAAAGAATTTAATTCTGATTTAAAGATTCTTTTTATTAAAATTGAAACTCCACATATCCCAGAAATAATTAAAAAAACAGCAATTGGTATTATTAAATAATTTGTGAGATTTATTCCCAAAACATTTAGAAAAAATAAAATAAGTGATAAAAAAGTACCCAAATGATAAAGTATTCCTGCTATATAAGTAGGCAAATGAAGATATGCCGATTCTTTTTTTACAGGACTCATACCGCCAGTATAAGAATATTTTATTGAAGAATTTATGTCACCCTTTGTTTTTGCATAATCTTTAGGCTTACCCAAACTAATAATTCTAAATAATGTATAAATGCAAAATGCAAAACATAATGCAAATGATATTTTTGAAATTAAGATAAACCAACTCATAACATTACTAAACACAACCATCTGGCTTTGGCAAACCTGCAACTCTACATGCACCACGGGCAGGTCCTAATGGGAATAATTCATAAATTTCACGAAGTTTTACACCTGTTTCCTGACAAATACTTCTTATCATTGGAGCATTTCCTTTTTCTTCAAAGTTTTTTCTGATGTACTTTACAATAACCCAATGTTTATCTGACATCTCTTCAATTCCATCATACTTTGCAAACAACTTTGCAACTTCATCATTCCAAATTTCAGGAGTAGATAAAAAACCATCTCCATCAACTTCAAATGCTTTTCCTTCAATTTCGAGTAAGGCCATATTCTTTATATATTAGTTATTTTCAATTTTATCTAGTATTTCGTCAATAGTTATAACTGTATCTGGAAATATAAAATCGGGACAGATATTTAATTCTTTTTTGGTAAGATATCTTTTGCATACTTGCCATCTGTCTTCAATTGATTCACAATATTCAGTTATATAGAAATTCTTTTTCTCATTATTTTCCACAAACCCGTTAACATTAATAATTTGACAACCACTATAATTAGGACAAGTTTTCTTTTGCATAATTGAAATTACGGACAACAACAATAATTACTTTCTTTTAAATTAGAATCTTTTAAATAATTTGTAATGGCATTAGTAATTAATAAATCTTTAGACCTAACAACATTTATATTATTCTCTTTTAATAAAATTTCTAGTTCGTTATTAATTTCATTTATCATTATAGTTGCAATAGAATTTTTAATTAAAAACAAGACTGTTTCTTTAATATCATTATTAAAGCTCGATTCCAAAAATTCTTCATTAGTAATACAATTTTTCTCAATATAAAATATTTTAATTCTTACTGAATTAACTATATCATCAGCAATGCTTATGAAATTATTAGTAGGAATAGCTATTTTCATTTATTTATATATTTATTATAAAGCTAAGGTAAAAGCTTATTAAATAATGGAAAAGAAATAGTACGTGATAGTTGTGATTACATATTTGTGATATTCACATGGTTTATTTTGTGACAGAGTCATAGCTCAAAATGTGATCTGTGTCACATTTATTATGTAGATAATACAGTAAAGGCTAATTAAAATTTGTAATTTTACAGTTCTAAATAATACTAATGCTAAAAACATTTGACGATCTAAATAAAAGTAGCTGCAGCGATTGTGTTGATATGTCGTGTGCAGTATCATTGCTAAATAAAGCCCAGTATAATCTTCTTAGTGATAATAGCCTTGAGTCGGAAATAAAAAAAGGGGAAATAATAATTCGCTCTGATTCACTTATTTCCAATATTGTTTATTTAAAAACCGGCTTCGTAAAAGAATTTGTTATTGGGCAAGATAAGGAAATGCGAATCATACAAATTCTAAAAAATCACTCATATTTAGGATTGCACTCATTATTTGGAGACAAAATAAACCATTACTCATATGCTGCTTTAGAAGATCTAAAGGTTTGCTATATTGACATTAATATTTTCAAACAGTTAATAAAATCAAACGGTAGTTTTGCTTACCAGATTTTAAAAGATATAGGCAAAGAAAATATTTATAATTACTATAGATTTATAGCAAACAGCAAAAACAATATTGATGGAAGATTTGCAAACATTCTTTTATATTTATCTGAAAGAATATACGAAAACACAAAATTTAATTTACAATTATCACGACAAGAATTAGCTGACTTAATTGGAATCTCAAGAGAAAGTACTACTAGAATAATTACAAAATTTAAAAAAGACGGTATTATTAACGTTACCCGAAACAGCATGGAATTAATTAAGTTAGATTTACTCCAAAAAATAAGCAAAAACGGGTAATATTAACTTTTTTTCTTTTCACTATATAAATTCGCTTGGATTTACTGTTAAAATAATATAAGTTTGCTCTACTTTCAAGGCTTATAAGTGGATTATAATATAACAGATACTATATATATCAAAAACATGGTTTGTAATTGCTGTGCTAAAGTTATTAGTCAGGATTTTGCTAAACATGGGATATTTGTTATTTCAATGGAATTAGGAACAGCAACTATAAATTATAATTCTAAAAAAATCAATTCTAAAATAATAAGAAAAATTCTTACAGAAAATGGCTTTGATTTAGTTTCTGACCGTGAAGTAATATTAATTGAGCAAATTAAAAGTACAATAATAGAGCTTATTCATTATTCAAACAATGTAAACTCAATTATACGAAAATCAGATTATCTGATTGAGAAAATGAATATGAGTTATCAGAATATTTCAAAACTTTTTTCAAAACATGAAAAAATAACTTTAGAAAAATTTATTATTCTTCATAAAATTGAACGCTGTAAAGAATTAGTCTGGCAAAAAGAATTCACTTTTAGCGAAATCGCTTATATGATGGATTTCAGTTCTGTTCAGCATTTATCGAATACATTTAGAAAATATACTGGAATTACTGTAACAGATTACAAAAAAGATGGTAAATTATTAAAAAAACCGCTGGATCAATTGTACTAAATTACATAACTGCTTCCGCAAGCATTTCAGCAATATCTTTAACTTTAACATTTTTTCCTATTTTTCTCTCGTTACATGCTTGAACAAAAGTTTTTTTACATAACGGGCAAGCAGTTATAAGATAATCAGGATTGGATTTACACAACTCTTCAGCAGCTTTTATAGCCATTAATTCTTTATCATCAAAACCAGCTGGTAAATTGGCCAAACTACTTCCGCAACAAAGTGCCATCTCCTTTTCATTTTCGAGCTTATTTGTTATTGATATTTTACTTAGAAGCTCACGTGGTTGACTATAAATACCAGAGCCCCTTCCCAAATCACATGGATCATGATAAACTGCTGAAAAATTCAAATTCACAGGTTTTAACTTACCAGAGTTTACTAGTTCATTTAAATATTCTGTATGATGTTGAATTTTTATATTTAAATTGTATTCTTCTTTAAATATTTTATAACATATAGGGCATGAAGTAACCAAAAGCGTTGCACCACTATTATTAATCAATTCACGATTTTTATCAGCTAAAATATTTGCATCTTTTTCTTTACCTAATACCTGCAATGGTCGTCCACAACAAACACTAGCATCTTCATCCATAAACCAATAATTAACATCTGCCTTTTGAAACAAATTTACCATTGATTTTTTTATAGTTGGTGTAAGATGAGTCATACAACCTGCAAAATAAATCACATCTGCTTTCTTTGTTTTTGAATCAGAATCTTTCAAATATTCAAACTCAGCACCCTTTTCATCAAAAACCTCGTTTCGTTTTACTCTTCGAATAGCATTAACGCCAATTCCAACCGGACAAACTTCCTGGCAGCGACCACACATTAAACAATCTGTTAATCCTTGTTTTCCTTTCTTATTAAAGCGAACTGATTGCAGAAAATATGCTGGCAACATTTTATTTCGTTGTGTTGCAGAATAGACCTGACAAGCATCTAAACATACCCCACAACGTGAACATGACTGTACTTCAACTCTGGAGAAACCAGTATATTTTTTTTCAGTTTTAAATCCAGCTTTTCTAAGAATAATTAAAACCATTTCGGTTGGTATATGCATGTACCTGCTATATGGTAACATTACAAAAAACACACCTAATGCGATTGAATATGCCCACCATGCAGGATATTCCAATTGATTTACAGGTAAAATTGCAGCCAAAATATTACCAAAATTATCAGTTAAAAAACCGCCATTATGGTATTGCGCAGAAGTAAGGCTTTCAGCTAAAAGTCTTAAAGGAAATATACACCATAGTGAAGTTAATGCAAGTTTATCCACTAATCTAAGCTTGGTTGTTTTCTTCATTCCAAACATTCTTTTATATAACCTTTTTACCATAGCTAACACAAGACCAGATAAAATATATAAAAGGATTAAATCCATTAAAAATTTAAATCCATTTGCAAAAGGGAACCCATTAATATTATGACTAAAAAATTTAAAGAATATAGGCTCATAAAACATATTAAATGCATGATGACTATGCAATTTTGACTCTACTGTTCCGCCTAATATTAACAAAAACCAACCAAATGCAAAACTGCTATGCATATATCCAAGAACTGGATTTATTTTAAATATTCTTCGGTGAAGAAGAACTTCCATAAAAATTTCTTTAATAACTGAGAATATCTTAAAACTGAAAATAAGTTTTACGATTTTTTTTTGTTCTGCTTTTTCATGTGAAAAAACCCAGCGGAAATACTTCCATAATATAAGTATAATGACTATTACTAATCCAATACTAAAAGGTAATACAAAAGGATTGTAGCTCATTATTTATTAGAGTGAAGAAATTTTCTAGTTTGAAAAATAATATTTCTTGTATTTATTCCCTTAGGGCAAACTAATGAACATTTGCCACAAAGCATACACTTTTTAATTTCGTTTGCAATATGAACCTTCTCACCTCTCCTAACATATAGCATAATTTTATGCAAATCAAATTGTGTAAACTGACCTACAGTACATGTTGCAGAACAAGTCCCACACCCAATGCATAATGAAATAGAAGGTTCAACTCTTTTTAAGAAATAAAATAAAGTACGATCATTTGAATCGTAATTAATTTGTCTGTCTTCCTGTATTTTATATCCGAAATCAGCCATATTAATTTTTAACTCTTGATTCGATTGTATATAGGTTTAGATAACAGGCAATCTCTGCAGCTGCAGCCCTTGCATCATATATTGTATTTGTAATTGTTCTTGGAGAAGTAGTAGTACCAGCAACAAAAACACCTTTTTGATTTGTAACATTTGTCAATGTATGCTCATCAACAACCTCAATAAATCCATTAGAATTAGTGCTAAGGTTTAAAATTCTTGCAATATCCTTTGTTCCTTTGCTAGGCTCAAAGCCAACCATTAACACCAGTAAATCAACAGTCATTTTAAGTGGACGGCCAACCAATGTGTCTTCAACTTTTACAAGTAATGAGCCATCAATAGTTTCGTTTGCCTCAGATAATCTTCCACGAATAAATGTTACACCATATTTTTCCTGAGCTTCATTATACAACTCTTCGAATTTTGCACCATACATTCTTAAATCCATGTAAAAGCAATATGTTTCACAATCTGGAAGATGTTCGCGAATTTCTGTAGCTTGTTTTACAGCAGTAACACAACAAACTTTAGAACAATAAACGTTACCTACTTTTCTGTCACGCGATCCAACACAATGCACAAATCCAATTCTTTTAGGAACTTTACCTTGTTTATTTACTATTGGTTTTCCACTTAAGAACATTGTTTCTAGCTCTGCAGAAGTAATTACATTATCATAAATTCCATATCCATATTCTTCTTTTCTGCGTGCATCAAACAAATCATATCCTGTCGTAATTAATAAAGCATCAGCTTCAAAAATTTCATTATTATGATTTGTTACAAAATATTTACCATTCTCTGAATTTATTTTTGTAATATTTGTATTTGTATGAACTTTGATTTTATCATCCATACCTTTTTTGAGAAATGTTAGAACTTCGCTTCCTAAGCGTTTTGTAGGAAATAATCTTTCCCAATTTAAAAGATGACCACCAAGTTTTTCATCTTTTTCAAATAATGTAACATTAAAACCCATAGCCGAAAGATAAGCCGAAGCCTCCATTCCTGCTATGCCACCTCCTATTACTATTACACTTTTACTCATTAATAATATTTTAATCTTTTAGTACTGATGGTTTTTCGGGAACTCCAAGGTATTTACCGTTTTTACCTAAATATTTTGTTGCGGGATCATAACTTATTCCCATTTTATTAAGTATTGGCTCACAAGAAACTTGATGCACCTGCAAACCTATATCCCATGGATTATATCCTAAAACTAAGCCAGCAACTTCTTCGAAAGTAAAAACAGGTATTCCTTGTCCATTTTTACCATAAGTTTTTCCGTTCATTTCACTAATTGCATATTGCCATTTATCTAGAAACATTGGACAACCAGGACAATTTGTTATAATCATATCCGGTTCATATGGCTCCATTGATTCAAACTTTTTATGCGAACAACCTACAGAATAACCACGGTTTGCCTGAACCAAATACTGTCTAAAACCAAAACCACAACAATGTCTTCTTTCAGGATAATCAATTACTTCACCACCCCATTCTTCAACCATACCAATTAGAACATAAGGAAATTCTGCTCCGCCTATTCCTTTAGACGGAAACATTTTCGAATAATGACAACCAATATGTTCTACTACTTTTAACGGTTTTCCAGTTTCTTTATTAATAAGTTTATATTTAGCCTTTGCAGCTATTTCATTTCTGAATTTAAAAATAACATCACTCGCATGAGAAACATTTTTTGGAATGATAAATTCACGACCTGTAGCTTTTTTTAAATGTTCTCTGACTCTTGCAAGAACTTCAGGAAAATGATGCCATGTTTCCAACACTTCTGAATACAAACCAAATGAAGTAACACATGATGGAACTAGATTTTCATAACCAGCCTCTGTCATTAATGCAAACTGACGGGCAATAACTGTCATTGCAGTATCAAAAGGAACAACATCGCCATGATAACCAATACCAGTGCAAGTTGTATGACATGGGTGCTCGTATATATCTTTATTTAATTCGTCTTTTAAAATTCTTAAGAATGTAGTTTCTGCACCTGGAAAAAAGTTTTGTCTTACACAACTTCTAACATAAAAATATTTATCGTTAGCTATTTCCTTCTGATAATCTTTCCAAATATTTTGTTTTCCTGTAAGCTCCATTTTTAGTGTTTATTGTTATTTGTTGTGTATATATGTTTAACATAATCACTATTAATATCAACACCAATTTCCAAGCCCATTTCTTTGGCTTTGGCTTTAGAAAATTCTTCAATCTTATTAAATCTTTCAGTTCCTCCTGTAACATCAAAAATCCTGCGTAATTCATCAAGTGATTCTTCAGGAATTTTTCTTAGTATTCCAGGACCTTCTACTTTGTAGTTCCCACCTAACCTGTCAAAAACATCTACCCAGTTTTTTTGTTTCCAATCCCATATTGGCCCTTGCTCGGGATGAAGACCAGTTCCAACGCCTTCTAGATACAAACAATAACCATGTTTTATTGTCCATTCGCCTACGGTTCTTTTAATTGCTAATTGCTGACGACCTTTTTCTGATTCCACAAAAAAACCTAAATCCTGTGAAAGTGAACGCAAAGCCATTATAATTAAACCTGGTACATTCTCTCGCGGACATCTAGTTTTACATGACATACATTCACCACAATACCATATGGATTCTGATTTCAGTAATTCTTCAATAGCATCATTATTTTTTGATTGAACTGTATCAACAATTATTCGTGGATCATAATTATAAAATTCTGAAGCAGCACATATTGCAGTACAAGTTCCGCAATTAATACAGGCATTTAATCCTTCTTCAAACCTAACGTCTTGTTTTAATAATTCGTAATACGAATGCATTTTATTAGTCTACCAATTTAGTAGACAAATGTAAATATCTTTTAAATTCTATGAAAGAGCTTAAACAAAATAAATTCATGTTATTTAACCAATAAAATGTATAAAGTCATCCTTCGAGTGCCTCAGGATGACAATTAATAAACTTTAAAACAAATGCTGACTATATGCAAAAACCTCCATCATCCATGCAACGCCCATATGCACCATGCTTCCGCCTACAATACTTTCAGTATTTATTGCTATAACTCCTAAAACATAGCCACCAAATATACTACTAATAGCCTCTCCCATTGGTTTTCCGAAATGCAAAAAACAATATACAGAAATCATTGGAAGTATACAATCTTTTCCAAGCAATTTAAATAATCCCAGAACTAAAGCACCACGAAAAATCATTTCAATTGTAATAAAATCTAATCCATAAAATATTTCATATACACCAGCCATCTGCCATTTTTGAAGACCGAACACATTATTAATTGTCCATGGCTTAAAAGTAGGATATGTATTTAAAAAATCATTTGAAAAGGAAGCCATAAAAATTATTGGCAGCATTATTAACAATATGTAGATATAAGGTCTTGGATTAAACCGATTAAGCTTTATCCACAAAAATCCCGATTTTGATGGCTTTAAAAAGTACCAGAAAAATAACAAAGGAATTAAAAAAATTAAAAAATTACGAGAATTTATTAGAATTTTTCTGATTAAATACCTTTCAGAAAGATCAGCAAACAAATCAATAATATCTTTATAAAAAGAAAAGAATGCTGAACCAGCAAGCAATGCAATAATAAATATTGTTTTAATCCAGAATCCTGGCTTTTTTAGTACATTTTGTTTTTTATTAACAGATAACACATATATTGCAACAGGAAAATATGCTAAACCATAAAAAATAAAGAAAAAAATAAATCCTTTTAATGACCCAACATATTTATCAAGAATCTTATGTTCAAAATCGAAATAATAATTGATTGTAATACAAATAAAAATATAAATAATAACAGGTAGATATGATATTAACCTGAAGTCTTCTTTAAGAAAGTTTTTAAGATATTTAAAAAGAATTTTCACACTAAACTTTTTACAATAGTAATAAATAGATTTATCTTACTTGAAAAATATTTTTTCATAATCTGAAGCTAATCGGGATTTACTCCCTTTGGTCGTGAAAATAGTTGCAATCCAGATTCAAATAATTGCGGATTTGTAATCCGCTATTTGACAATATTCCAAAGATTCAATTATAATTTGTTTATAATCAGGCTTTGTAAATATATCAATCCAATCAACAAAAATTAATGTTAGAAAATAAATATAACCTGGAGATATTTTGTTTTTTATACCCATAATACAAATATATTCATAATATTAGAATTTAATCGGGATTATAAATCCCGGATTATTTTGTTCAGGATTACAAATCCTGAACAGCTAAATTAAAATAATATTACTACTTTTAAAAGTTCAAAGAATTTTAATGAAATTTATACCATAATACTATGAATGTTGATGTTCTGTTAGGTTTACAATGGGGTGATGAAGGTAAAGGAAAAGTTGTTGATGTATTGGCACCCGACTACCAAATTATTGCACGTTTTCAGGGTGGTCCAAATGCCGGACATACACTTGAATTTGAGGGCCGTAAACACGTTTTACATATAATTCCTTCAGGAGTTTTTCGTAACGATTGCATTAACATTATAGGCAATGGCGTTGTAATTGACCCAATTATATTTGAAAAAGAAATTACCGGACTAACTCCATATTGTCCTAATATTTTCAAAAACCTAATTATCTCTAAACGAGCACAATTAATTCTCCCCTCACACAGATTATTAGATGCAGCATACGAAGCAGAAAAAGGTAGTGCGAAAATTGGTTCTACTCTTAAAGGAATTGGACCAACTTATACCGATAAAATCTCGCGTAACGGTTTAAGAGTTGGTGATATTTTAAGTCCTGATTTTCATAAAAAATATACTGAACTTAAAGAAAAGCATATTCAGGTTTTAAATATGCTAAAATTTCAATTTAAATTAGAAGAAGAAGAACAAAAGTGGTTCAATTCTATTGAATTAATAAAAAAGTTTTCGTTAATTGACAGTGAAATTGAAGTTAACAGTTTAATATCAAAAGAAAAGAAAATATTAGCAGAAGGTGCTCAAGGAACAATGCTTGATATAGACTTTGGCTCCTATCCTTTTGTAACCTCTTCAAATACAGTATGCGCAGGTGCTTGCACAGGCTTAGGAATAGCTCCATCGAAAATTGGTGAAGTATTTGGTTTATTTAAGGCATATTGCACCAGAGTTGGTAGCGGTCCGTTTCCAACAGAATTAAACGACAATACTGGTGAACAACTTAGAAAAACAGGAAATGAATTTGGCTCAACAACTGGTCGGCCACGTCGTTGCGGATGGGTTGATTTGGTTGCCTTAAAATATTCAGTAATGATAAACGGAGTTACCGGACTTATTATGACCAAAGCTGATGTTTTAAATGAATTTGATGAAATTAATGCAGCAACATCTTATTCAATAAATGGAGAAATATTTGAAAACATTCCATACGATTTGTCTCATAACATAATACCACAATACAAAACATTTAAAGGTTGGAAAACTGACATATCAAAAACAACTAACAAAAATGAACTTCCAGTGGAATTAAAAGAATACATCAAGTTTATTGAGGATTTTGTTAAGGTTCCAATTATAATGGTTTCAGTTGGACCCGACAGAAAAGCAATTGTAGATTTAAGATAAATTCATGAGAATATTTCTCATTTTAATATTTGTTATTTCATTTTATTCAGCATTTTCTGCCGACACTACAAAAATTGCTTTTGCAGTAAGAATATCATCTTCACCAAAAATAGATGGAATAATGGATGAGATATGGAGTTCTGCTAATCCCATAACAGATTTCACTCAATTTACACCACATTATAATGTAGCAGCCACTCAAAAAACAGAAGTAAGAATTTTGTATGACGATAATGCAATTTATGTTTTTGCAAATTTATACGACACAAGCCCAGACAGTATATTAAAACAATTAGGTAATCGCGATGATGATAATTTAAATGCAGATTATTTTGGAATAGAATTCGACACATATAACAACCAGCTAGATGCATATACTTTTGCAGTTCATGCTTCTGGGGTACAAGCTGACTCTCGTGAATTTGATCCAACTTATAATGCTGTATGGGAAAGCAAAACAAAAATCACAAATTCGGGTTGGACAGTAGAATATAGAATTCCATATTCAGCATTGCGTTTCCCCACAACTGAAATACAAACATGGGGAATGGAAATTTTTAGAAATATCAGAAGAATTCGCGAAATGGACTATTGGGCATTGTTAAAAAAAGGTTCGCAAAACGATTTAGTTTATTGGGGCAAATTAAATGGTCTGCAAAAAATTAAAGCACCAATGCGACTTTCATTTAACCCATATATTTCTGGAGGTTTAGAAAATTACAAATATGATAAATGGAGTAATTCAGATAATTCATGGTCATTTGCAGGTGGGCTAGATTTAAAATATGGAATTAATGAAAGTTTTACTTTAGACATGACTTTAATGCCTGATTTTAGTCAGGTGCAATCTGATAACAAAGTAAAAAACTTATCAGCTTTTGAAACAGTTTATAACGAGCAAAGACCATTTTTTAATGAAGCTGTTGATTTATTTTCTAAAGGAAACCTTTTTTATTCCAGAAGAATAGGCAAAACCCCAACTGGTTTTTATGATGTAGAAAACGTTCTTGATAGTGGCGAATCAATAAAAACAAATCCCACACAATCTCAATTATTAAATGCAACAAAAGTTTCAGGCAGAAATAAAAAAGGTTTAGCTATTGGTTTTTTTAACGCGATAGTAAATGATACGTGGGCAACTATTAGAAAAACTGATGGTACTACAAGAAGAGTTTTAACTGAGCCATTTGCAAATTACAATATACTAGTATTTGATCAGGCATTAAAAAACAATAGTTCTGTGTTTTTAACAAATAGCAATTATACACGCGATAAAGATTTTCACAATTCTGATGTAACTGTTTGTGGTTTTAGTTTGTTTGATCGAACCAACACATATTTTTTAACTGGAGGTGGTGGTATTAGTCAGTATTATTATCGCGGAGCCCTTCCTGATGGCAAAAAATTACAACCTACAGGAGGCAAATATTCAATAAATATTGGCAAATCAAATGGTAATTTTCAGTTTTCTATTAATCATGCACTCATGGATAATAGTTATAATGCAAATGATGCCGGTTTAACATTATACAATAATTTCATTTATACAAACGGAACCATCAGTTATAATTTTTATGAACCAATATGGAAACTAAGAGATTTTTATAACACTCTATTTATAAATAACGGATATAATTATTCTACTAGAGACCGTTCAAACTTTAACTTCAACATAAATTCAGCAGGAACATTTAAAAATTATCTGACTGTTTGGGTAAATACATTAATAACATTAAGTGAAGCTTATGATTATTTTGAACCACGAGTAGAAGGCCGATATTTTAAAACAAAAAAGACTAATGGTTTTTCACTTGGCTTTTCTTCTGATTACAGAAAAACATTTGCTTTAGATGGAGAATTTGGATTATATGAAACACCATCATTTAAAGACGAATATAAAGAAATTTCATTTTCGCCTATCCTTAGAGTATCTAACCATTTCTTATTTAAATATTCGATTACAGGCAGCGAGCAAAACAATGGGAAAGGTTTCGCAACAATTGTACAAGACACAATTGTATTTGGGAACAGAGATGTTACAACAATTACAAACACATTTGAAGGCAAATACATTGTAAAAAATGATCTTTCAATAAGTTTAAGAGCAAGACATTATTGGTCAAAAGGAAAATATGATCAGTATTTTGAATTATTAAATAATGGAAATATTTCAGCAATACCAAGTGATTATGCTCAAAATTTTAATTATAATTCATTTAATATTGATTTTGCAATAAGCTGGCAATTTGCTCCTGGAAGTAATTTAAGTTTAGTCTGGAAAAAGGAAATTTTGAATGAATCAGATGTAATTATTTATAATTTTAAGAAAAACTTTTCTAATACTTTTGATCAACCACAATGGAACACTTTCTCTATAAAAGCTATTTACTATCTAGATTATCAATATCTTAAAAAGAAAAGCAAATAACTTTTCATATTAATTTCTTTAAAATTTTAAAACAAAATTATTATTATTATATTTGCGCATTGGCCCCGTAGCTCAACTGAATAGAGTATCTGACTACGGATCAGAAGGTTACAGGTTTGACTCCTGTCGGGGTCACAAAAAAAAGTTCAATGCCATGCATTGAACTTTTTCATTTTAAGTAATATTAGTAAGCTTATTCTTTAGTAACTTTATATACTTTTCTTTGCGAGTTTGTTTTAATACTTACAAAATAAATTCCAGAAGGTTCTTTTTCAAGATTAAATACTTTTATATTCTTTCCCGAATTAAACTGCTCATCTGAAGAAATTACAACCCTTCCAACTACATCTGAAATAGTAATATTTGCTTTATTTGAATTAAAAGAATTATACTCTAATGTAAGTTGAGATTTTAACGGATTTGGGTATAACATTATAGATTCAAATCCTACAACACCAGGCACACCCTGATCATCATGAACTCTAAAAACAATGTTACCTTCATCGCAAATTGTAGTATCGCTAGTATAACAAATGCGATAAATAAGAGTATCATACCCTAAATAAGTATTATTTGGTGTATAAGTAATTGTTGAATCAGAAGAATTAAATTGAATTGTTCCATGCTGTGGTAATGATAGAATAATAAATTTAAAACTTGATATTCCATGATTATTGTCGTTTAATAACATATCAACAGTAACAATAGTATCATTTCTTACCGAAGCACTATCATCAACGGCCAAAGGTCCTGGAAAAAAACGAACATTATCAAGATAAGCATTGTCAAGAACAAAAGGTATAATAGATATTGTTGTATCCTTTGAAATATTTCTGGTTTCGAAAGTAAAAATAAAATCAGTTCCTTTATAATTACTTAAATCAATAAGGTGTGTAACAAATGCATCGGAAGATGGTGTTGTTGGATTATATGTACCACCAATTTGATTATCATCAGCTAATATTCTCAAATTACTTGCAATTGTATAATCACTTGCTATACCTCCTAAGTATTGCGAATACAATGTTCCACCATGAGTTTGTTTTAAAGAAAATTTTAGATAAACAGAATTCCATGCTAATGCATCAACACAAAAATTTGCCTTTGCTGATAAAAAAGCATTTATCTGCCATGTGTTAAATCCGCTCGGCAATTCCAGTAAATTTATGTAAGTCATTGCATTTCCACCTGTCATTAACAAACCTTTTGAGCTACCTGGAGCATGAGCCTGATTTTTAATAATAATATTTGAATATCTTGTTGTAACTGGCAAGAAATAATCCAGAGCATTTAATTCCTCAAAACCAAGTAAATTAAATCCTAACGATCTTATATTTCTTACTTTAAAATTACTTATCATATCGTTAGTATTTAATGTATCTACATCAAAATCTGTCCATGCACTTAAAATATATGTACTATCAGCTGTTGCATTAAGTTTTTGATTAAAAACATAAGTAAAAGTATCAGTTGGATACATTGTTGAAGGAAGAATAAATTGCTCAATTATTGGAGCCCCATTACCTACTTTATAAGCAACATCAATAGTATCATTCATTGCCAAAGAATCACAACCAAAAAATCTGATTTTAACAGTAACGGGTTCATTTGGCAACAACGAACACGATGAAGCTGGAGTTGTAATTGCAACAACACCTACATCAATATTCTGTTGAAGTAAAGTATTAAAAGTATAACTCATTAAACTATCAGTAAAACCAGTTGTTCCGGAACCATATTTAACCCAACAGTTCAAAGTATGTGTTCCTAAAGTTGATGCATCAATAGGCACTGTGAAATTAACAGCCAATGAATCACCACCATTCCATGGATTTAAAATTTTATAGTATTCATATACTTTTGCGCCACCATCAAATTGGTATGCTAATGAAATAGTATCATTAACTGGTAATGCAGAATTACATCCATTATAAAAAAGAAGTGCAGAAACAACTTCTAATCCTAAACCACATGATGTAGTTGGAGAAGTATAATCAACAACGTACACTTTCTGAGGATCGTAAGAATAACCAACACCAACAGCTGCCCATGCATTTGCAGTTTGATATACTTCATTTGAACAGTTTCCGTATATATTTTGTGCAGCCTGCAAAGTTGCCTGATATGCATCATAATAATTTGCAGAAGGAGTTAAATAATATGCCAAAGTATTGTATGCTATATTTTCTGAAACAACATGACCTTGTGCTGTAACTGAAAAAGCATCGCCATTATCATTAGTACCGGAACCGCCTTCGGTTAGAAGATAAAACCAATAATTTGCAACTCCAGAATTTGTATGCACTCCACCATTATCCATATTATTTACATCTAAATCCCAGTATGTACCTAAATAAGTATCTGGATTTTGATAATCATTAGGATTAGACATAGAGCGAAAAGGAGTTCCTATATCTTCTCCCATTAACCAATCAGGAGTATTATCAAAAAGAAATTCGATACTTACTCCAAACATATCACTAAAACTTTCATTTAACGCACCTGATTCATCTTGATATACTAAATTTGCAGTATGCTCGGTAACAGCGTGCGTAATTTCATGTCCACATATTTCAAGTGAAGTAAATGCAGAATATGTAGCATCACCATCACCATATGTCATACGAGTACCATCCCAAAATGCATTTGCGTAGCCTACGCTATAATGAACATAAGACAACAAAGCAGCACCATTGTTATCAAAACTATTTCTTCCAAACACATTATAATAATAATCATAAGTTTTTTCTGCAGCCCAATGAGCATTTACTGCAACATTGTCAGTATTAAAAAAAGTACTATCATCAGTAACGTCAACTGCTAAATTATAATCTTCACCATTTTGTGTACTCTTTGTTATAATTCCATTTCCTCTTCCTGTTTCCCTTAATCTATATGCACCTGGACCAGTAGAATCAATTTTCATAGTCTGGTTTCCATTATATTTTGTTACACCTACAGCATTAACATCAGTATGTTGAATCATATTAATACTATGTAGAACTTCACCATTTAATGCATCTATATATATAAATTTACGAACCAATGGTTTTAAAGAATATATCTCAACTTTATACGCTAAACGATATGATAATGCATTTCCTGAGAACTTTTTATCGAAAATCACTAATTCAGGCACAGGATAATAACTTGCGTTTTGATCATTTTTAATTTGCTTAAGCATTTTTTGAGATTCATTATCCTGCCAGATATATTTTTCAGAAGGAACTTCTTGAATCGCTCTATTTAAAGCTACCAATGGAACTATTTGAGCAACCGAAGTTAAATTTAAACCTGTTACTATTTGTCCATTTGCCGAATTAGCTTTTCCACTCTTATCGTGAATAATATAAACTGCACCATCTACAGGAACACCTTTATAATATTGCTGAAAACGATAATGTGTTAAACCAATTTTATCTGTTTCCTGACGAATTATTTTCATTTCATCATTATCACTCAAACCAAATTCAGCTTTATAAGCAAGCAAAATCTGATTCCCAGGCATATTAACCTGCGGCTTAAAAGTAATCCATGAAGGACTTCCTTTAGTCCATGCAATTCTTGAAATTGATGAAGTTGTATTTAAATTCTTTTGTGCATATCCTGTGTTAATTGTAAACAGAATAAACCATGCAAATAATAAAAAGTATAGTTTTTTCATATCTGAAATATATTTGTTGGGTTAAAGTTATAAATCTTTTTGAAAAATAAATAATTACATTTCTGTTTCCATTTGTTGGATTCTTTATTAAACAAAATAAATGTAATCAGATTAAAACTATACTATTCTATAGCACCGTGCTCCTTTGCTGTATCTATCCAATGTTCAGCAAGATTTTTTGGATTTGCCCCTATTCCACGTGCAAGATGTAATGCTACTCCCATTATTAATACAGAAGCTTCATGAAATTCTTGATTTGTTTGCAATGATCCAAATTTTTCCTGAGCTTTTATTTTAAGCAAATCATTATGCTTTCGAGCAAATACAGCAGGATCTTCAAAATCATCATAAATTTCAGGAAGCATTAAATAATCTATCCATTCTTTGCCTATCCTATCTGCTAAAACTTCCGGAAGTTCATTTCCCATTTTTCTCCATTGTTGCAATGTTTCCTTATCTCCAGATTCAGCTAAGCCAGAATCAAGTAGAAACACAAATGCTAAATCAGCTAAATTTTGCATTAATTCTAAATATTCATCTTGAGCCTGTTCGAACTTTTTTATTATCTGACCTTGAAGATACTCACCTACACTTAAATGAAGTAATTCGGTAACTTCAGGACATCCATCCAAACATGGAAATTTATTTCCTTCGTAAATATATAAAACCTCTTTACTTTGTATTTGACGACCAAGTGGATATAACCTACAAGATAGTGGGCGCCCTAAATGAACGCTACATCCAAAATTTTCAATATATTGACTGCATGCCTGTAATCCTCTCCATTTAACCTTACTATCAAACCGTAAACGAATTCCACCAAACTCACAATAAAGATCACGAAATTCC
>CAIQJL010000244.1 GCA_903872185.1 uncultured Bacteroidota bacterium
AATAAATTTAAAGAATTAACTGATAAAGTGCTCTATTTACATAAGAATTGTAAATTTAATTGTCAAATACCATGTAAGGAAATTGATGTTGAAGATTTAAAGAATGTACACTATACTAAAGAAACTTGCAAAAAACATTTATTTAGGTTAATTGGAAGTTGTGTAATTAGTTATTTAAATGAAAAAGATAAAGGTGATTGGTGTAAACAAGTTGAAAAAGAATTACAAAAATCTAGTTTCAATACATTAATCACAAATGTCAAAATTAAAACAGGAATTAGTGAACATGATTTAAATCTTGTTGATTTTAAAAATAAATGTGATCTTGTACCGTTAGGAAAAATGTCCACTTTAAGATCATCAATTGAAAATGATATCAAAAATTCTGTTAAATTTTATGTTTTTTCAGAAGAAATAGAAACTGACGAACGAAAAAAAGAGATATCACTAATTCTTTATAAAGAAATTTTATCTACTTTCGCGAACGGTTTAAGGAAAATTGAAAAATTGAAAAATTAAATTTCATAAAACATGTGCAAAGAACACATCATTGCTAGACAGACAGTTTTAAATTATATTAAAACAAAAACAGAATTTACCTTAGATGAGTTGAAAAAAGAAATTTTACATAAGGATGGAATTATGAGAGTTTCAATGGGGGTTACAGTAAGTGATTTTCTAGAAGAATTTGATAGAAATGGTATCTTAAAATTTAAGGTACATCGTAATGGAATAAAATATTTGGTTAATCCTGAGGTAAATCATTTACACTCTAATAAAGCAGAAAAAGTACCTGCTTTTTAATTGAAGCTCTACTTCAAATGTCTCAACAATTGAAGTAAGCTGGTATATATAATCTTCTATTGCATTTTTACATGAACTAATAATTTTTTGTTATCGCTATTAGGAATATTAGTAAGGACATTTTCATATTCTCACAATCCTTATGTAGTATAATCAATAGTATCTTTTATGTGTTCCAAAATCATTAACTGCAAAATGTTTCAAAACTACTAAGGCTACTTTAATTCTTTTTGGTCAGGTTGGTTAAGTGGAAAAAATTGACTGAAAGCTTTTCTGATTGTAAAGAATGTGAAATCTGTTTAGATTATTAAACTTTTCCAATTTATTGGTGTTCCTTGCATACCTTCATGAAAGTTATTTAAAAGCCAGTTCAAAAAATCAGATTGTAATTGTTCTTTTAAGATTTTTTCACCTTGAGTAGTGTGACAAATTTCAGATAGTTCAATAGGAATAAGAAGTGCATTGTCCCCGAAATAATAAAACTGCTCAGAAATAAGAACATTTTTACCTCCAGTGTCTTTGTTTTTATGCTCAAAATTACAAGATCCATCCTTATTGCTGTGCGCTGAATCTTCTTGAATCCATTCTCCATTTGTATCTTTATGGTAAAAATTATCTCCAAACATTGAAACCAAAGTACCTTTCATCATTGGTTTTTTATATTGAAACCTTGGATCATCCCAATAATCTTGCATAGTTATTTTCTCCGTAACTTTCATTGCATAGATCAATCTATTAGACCATTCCTTGCCAGTCAAATTCTCTAATGCTTTAGAACCTGTGCCAATTACCCAATCACCTATTTCAAAATTATTACTTCTTCTAATCTTTGATTTACATACTGCTAAAGTGCAATAACGCCCAAAGGGATTAGGAGCTAAACCATAATCATGATCAATTCTATATGTATAAACTTTCATTGTTAGCAACTTATATCAGGCCTAACAAAACTCTGACCTGATGGTGAACCATTAGGATTTTCAATTGGCAAATTTTTTCCTTCAATCATTTCCCCTAATTTATCAATTGAGTTCCATCCAATTATATTTGATGCAAATTGCTTAAGTTTATCTGGTATTTCAGCAGTTTCTTTACATCCATGTGCATAAACACCGATTATTCGTTTACCCTGTTCAATTGCTTCTTTTAATTCGAAATCTACCCATTCTCTTGTATGAGTATTATTACCGATTAAACAAATTAAAGTTTTTGACCACTTTATTCTCATCTGAATAAGACGTTCAACAACAGCATCAGAAGGTTTACGCCCATTCTTATGATTAGTGCTATCAACAGAAAAGTTTCTTACATCATATCCTTGTGATTTTAACCTGTCTTTTAGCGATTGTACATGTTCGTCATCTTTTCCATAGTGGCTAATAAAAACATTGTGTTGGTCTGCCATGTTTATTTTGATTAAGTTATTAATACTATATATAAACAATAATAAGATTTAGCTTAATTCATTTTGTTATTATCTATTTTGAACAATGTTTGATCTAATTTATTTAAATTTCTTATCATATTTAATTTGCAAAACAGTTGGTTAACCCTTTTAATATAAGATAAACTACTTCGCTTATGTGCGGTGTTTTAGTTAATCTTAAATTTTCAGATTCCGAAAGTCCATTTATTTCAGCAATTTTATTTAATCCTGTTTTTTGAAGTATCGAAAGAGATTTCGAGTAGTCAATCAAATCTTCAGGATGTTTTAAATTAAAAAGAGTTAACATTTTTTTA
>CAIQJL010000245.1 GCA_903872185.1 uncultured Bacteroidota bacterium
GAACCTTGTGTGCGAGGGGTTTGAGCACCCGATTGACGCTGAAATTCCAAGGGAGCTCTACGTGAACCTTCAGCTTGCCAAGGGCGATCCCGTCTTTGTCTCCCTGAACCGTCTCCGCGTCTTTACTGGCGATTATGAGATCTGATGTAGTGACAGCTTTACATTTTTGTAGGTATTATCATTTTTGTACTTACATTACTCTTAGTGAATCGAATATAAGATGAAATGGCGCTGTTATCATGATTACACTTCCGATTCAGGCAAAGCGCGGTTAGCCTGCACTTTACGATTAGTAAATACAGACGACGATGTTCCAGCAATATCATTAATACCGCCAAACCGTTGATGGGCAAACTTGTCGTGCGGGCAACAACAAATAGAAAAATAACGGTACCCGTCAAAATTCATAGAAGAAGTTGCTCAACGATTAAATTGTACTGAAAAAATACCATTGGTCGAGAAAAACACTTCTCAGCTTGGATCATTCTATGAAACCTATAGGCCCGTAAAAGCAAAAACATTGCTTGATCGTTTTGAGCTCATCTATACTCCAAAGCATGGTCGCTGGTTGAATATGCCTAAAGTTGAGCTGAGAACCCTCTCGATCAAACACGTCAATCGGCTTATTAATATTGTTGATGAGGCGGAGCGACAAGTTGCCACTTGGGCAAAAGAGCGAAACAATAAAAACACATGAATTAACTGGCGTTTTACAACAGGGGATGCCAGAATAAATCTGAAACATCTTTGTCTGCCAGTTAAGGGATGACATGACACTATCCAGAGTTTTTAAATTTTTCACATGAATTCGAGGAAAAGTAATGATAAATGCACAAGAAAATATTCAGGAAATATTAAACGGAAACTATTTAGGAATTAAACCCGTCACTGCTGAATTTGTCCCGACATTGAATTGTGATTTTCAATGTGTCCAATGTTCATATTCTAAACCTAAAAAGCAAGAAAATGTATGGGGAAAAGGTGATTTTAGCAGAAAAGCTGTCCACATGGATAAAGATATTATGAAAATAGCCTTGGATAGGCTTATTGACGGTGGAGTCAAGAATATTCTTTTTACAGGAGGCGGAGAGCCTTTCATGAATAAAGAGGTTGTATTGGAAGGTATGCGATATGCTAAAAAACATGGACGGACAATAGGGTTATACACGAATGCTTCTTTGTTGAATGAGAATATAATACAGGAGATATTAAAGATTGATCCTCTTTTTATTCGAGTAAGCGTATATGGTAGTGACAAAAAAAGTTTTTCTGCTTATACGGGGCAAAAAAGTGAAATTTATTTAAAAGTAATAGAGAATATAAAATTATTGGCCATAAATAAACAAAAAAATAATTCTTCCGTCATATTAAGCATATCGTACCTTCTTCATCCATACACAATTGAAAATATTGATCTTTTATCGGATGTATTTTTTCAAAATTTTTCTTTGGACCAATTAAATCAGATTAGTTGTATCAGGTTTACTCCCGCTGTAGATTATTTTGGAGGAGAACAACATTCTCACAAGGAAATGGAAGAGGTATTTGAAAAAATAGAGCACGAGCTGAAACCGAAGTTTAAAAAAACAACAGTTGAGATCAAGCCTTATCATCACAGACTAGCGGATTTAAATAATCCCGATAAATCTTATGATACCTGTAGAGCTTCTGGATGGTTTATTGAAGTTGGTCCTAATGGAGATGTCTTTCTTTGTTGTGAAAAATTATTTCTGCCAGAATATAAAATTGGCAATCTGGTTGAAAATTCGATAGATGAAATATATATGAGTCAATTAAGAAAAAGCGTTATTGAGAAAGTAAATCATTCTTTCTGTAAAGATTGCCCGCCTTTATGCAAACCTCATGAACGAAATAAAATTTTTCACGAAATTGAATTTTTAAAAAAGAATAATAAAAATATTTTAATTGATAACTGCCTGAATGATCTTAGTAAATTGAGCGATTTTGAAAGCTAAAGCGAGGCAAAAAATGGATCATGAAAATTTAATAGAACTTATAAATAATCAAAGAAAATCAAAAGGATTCTATTGCACAAGCGAATTACTTAAGCTGTGTGAAATGGGAAATACTATTTTAGATCCATTTTCTACGCTTATCAGTGAATCAGTTGATATTGGTGTTGGCAATATTTTTTACCCATGCACAACACTTGAAGTGCGTCATAGTGGATTAATAAGTATTGGAAATGATAATATTTTTTATTCTCAATCATTTCTTTTTGCTGAAAACGGAAAAATAACTATTGGAAGCAATAATCAATTTGGTGATGGTGGCTTCAGTATTAAAGCGAATTTTAAAAATTCAGAAATTATTATCGGAGACAATGGACGCTATCTCAATGGGGTGCAGTTACTTGGAAAAACTAATTTAGGCTCAGGCTCTCAGGTAATTGGTAATATTACTGCGCAAGATTGTAATTTAAGTTCTGGCGAGTCTTTTCTATATCCTGATTTCAACCTTCGTGGAGGTGTACTTAAAGGATTTGGGCTTGCCAGAAATATAACAGTCAATCAGGGAAAGGTACTTAACGGAGAGGGTAATTTTAATCAATCAGATATGAAAGATCAGTCTTTTTATCATAAAAAATGACATGATATTCAGGGGAATTTGACATGTTTTCTTCAAAAATTAAACTCGGGTTAGGATTGATTGGTATTGGCAGGGAATGGGGATATGTACCATCCTCAATACCGAACGAATCTGATACACTCAATTTTCTTATTGATTCGTATAAGTTAAATATAGATTTCTTTGATACAGCTCCTGCTTACGGGCTAAGTGAAAAGAGATTTGGAAAATTTTTAGATTCGCTAAATACAATACAAAAAAAAAAACATCACGATTGCAACAAAATTTGGTGAAAATTGGAACATTCAAAATAATGATACACATGTCGATCATTCATACAATGCACTTTGTAATAGTATTGATCAAAGCTTGGGTAGATTAGGTCGAGTCGATATTCTCCAATTACATAAAAGCACATTACAGGTTTTAATGAGTGAAGATTTAAAACGAGCAATAGACTATGCCAAGAAAAAAGGAATTAAAATCTTTGGCGCAAGTATTAGTGATATAAAATCCGGTTTTTTCGTATGCGAAAGCGATATCTTCTCTGTTATTCAACTGCCATATAATATAAAAAATACCAGTTTTGAAGCGGTTATTGACTTAGCAATACAAAAAAATAAATATATTTTAATTAATCGACCATTTGGTATGGGCAATATTTTATATGAAAATACCAATAACAATTCTGATAAAATCTCATGTCAAGTAGACGCATATAAATTTATTCTCAGAAAACAATTTCATGGAGTTATTCTAAGTGGGACAAAGTCAGTTCAACATCTTCAGGAAAATATTAAATCTTTCCAAATTGCATTAAAACAAATAACTGACGAATCAGTTATCATTAAATAAAAAAATAATTTATAAAAACGCATAGCAAATTTTTACACCGGACACATCTGTCGTTCCGCAAGTGATGCGTTATTTAATAGGAAATCAACATGCTGTGTACAAGCATTTTTCAAATTTCTCAAATGCAAATTATTTTTGCGAATGCAATCAAAATACATGCCTGTTTTTAGAAAAAATACCTGAATTTTATTGCTGTCTTTTTTTCATTAATACACAAATTTGATGCCCACCATACTTTTCTAAAAAAAAATAATCAGCGAATGGAAAACAAAAAGAAAATCTCAAAATGTTTTATGAATGGTAAAAGCTGTATTTATGAAAGAACTATTCATGAAGTAATACAAAGACAACAACCCCAAAAACAAAAAGATCAAAAACCTCAAGAAGACAAAAAATCTTTTGTCATTATGCCTTTTGATCCTAAGTTGAATGCTTTATATAAATGGGAAATTGAGCCCATTTTAAAAAATGGGGGAAAAAAGGCAATGAAGAACCTGAGTATATATGCATAGCAGAAAGAGCTGATGATGTCCGGCAAGTAGGATATATAATATGTGAAAAGATATGCAAAAAAATCCAGGAAGCTGATTACATTACAGCAGAACTAAGTTTTGATAACGCCAATGTGTTTTATGAATTAGGTATATCTGTAGCAGTAAACCAAGATATATTACCATTATGTCTTGAAAATTACGAAAAGATTAGAAGTGACCAATTAGAAAAAATTGGTATATACAAAACAATGATATATCCAAAATGCAATAGTAACGACAAAATATCAGATTACTTGCTGGATGTTAAAAAATATCAGAATATTGTCTCTGAAGGAAATTCAATATTAATTTTAAGTCACAATAACGCATCGGGCAATGTTTCTGATTTTCGTGTTGACAGGTTTGACTATTCATACGGCACCTTATTCAAAAATGCGGTCGAATATGCAATATCAACGGTATTTTCTCCTGAAAACAAATCTGTCAATAATCATTTAAAGCTTTATAGTGAAGATGATATTGCAAAAATGAAAATAATTAAAGAGCTTAATTTAAGAACAGCTAATTTTGAAACTGTTATAAGTGCATTAAAAAAAACCGCATGTATACTTATTGATATTTCAGAAAATATTAATATCAATTATTTTTGGTTAGGTTATCTTCATGGTGTTGGTGCAAACGTAATTCCCATAAATCGCATTAAAATCGATGATAAAGGTAAAATACAAGGCTCTGTCCCATTTGATATCAGAGCGCTATGGCATATTGTGTTTAATGAAAACGATCCAATCGAATTAAGAAAATCTTTAACTGATATTTTATATTCTATTTACATTGAAAAAGCCAAAAACTTGAATAGGAAAAAATTTTGGCAGCATATATTAGAATCAACTGAGGTTTCAATTTTTTTAGGAAGTCTTTACAACGACAATATAGGAAGAAATAATATTGCTGATTGGGACTACCTGACAGCCTCTGAAATAATAAAATATCTTTCCATTTTAAAAGAAACGATCCAAGTTACATTGGAACGTCCATTACCAAAAAGGAATGATAACACTGGTAGATACATCGAATGGTTACAAAAAAAACTTGAAGACAAAAATTGTATTATTATCGGAAGTGCTGATGTTAACGACTTAACTGAAATCGCTTTATGTAAATTATTTGATTTGAAAGAATTCAACAAAATACCTGATCAGAATATTGAGTTTAAGGGCTATATCACGTATAAAGAGTACAAAAAGCAAGAATCTTTACTTGAGACTGCATTCTATAAAGAAGGAACGGGAGATAATAACGAAAGAGGATTTATAATTAAAGACGGTGGTGGCGCTGGTATTCATGTTACAGAGCCTTATTTATACCCAAAAGATTCTACAGAGCCAACTGTTAAAAAACTACTTGGACAAATTATTGTTGTCGAAAATCCTTTTGGAAAAAATGGGAAGTGGTTGATGATAATATCAGGAACTAGTGGTCCGGCAACACTGGGAATTGCTCAGATGCTTACAGGTGTTGTGCATCAAGAGTTTACAGTTAATAAAATAAAAGAAGGTTGCACAGAGACATATTTAAAAATAAACAAAGATTTTATTAATAAATATTTAAAAGATAATAAGATTGATGAGTTTAAAGATGATTATATACAGTATGATGCTTTATCGGAAGAAATGATAAAAACAATTTTATTGAAAACTAGTGTAAAAGGAGAAACCAATACCTTAGGTGTCAAGCAAAATTAACTTGAACAATTACTGAGTAACAAACGATTCTCTTGGGTTCAATTGATAGTTCCATTCCCCATGGAACTCATTTCGTTCAATGTCCAGCTTTGCAAGCTCTTCGTCAGAGACTTTTATCC
>CAIQJL010000246.1 GCA_903872185.1 uncultured Bacteroidota bacterium
ATAATTGATTCATTATTAAATTAAATATGCTGTTTATTAAGCGTTCAGTATATTGTATATGAGGACAATGGGAATATATTTATTTAATAGATTATGTTATATAGCATTAATGTTTTTTGGTTTTGTGTTAAATTCATATTCTCAACTTGATATAAACCATTATTTACAAGAAGGTAGAAAAAATCTTGAAAATGGAGAATATGTTGAAGCCATTAAGCGATTTAATGATATTATATTAATTAGACCAAATCAGCACCTTGCTTGGTATTTAAGAGGAATTTCAAAACTTCAGCTTGGTGATAATATTGGAGCCGAATCTGATTTTACAAATACAATTAGAATTCATCCTGGATTTTCTGATGCTTATTATTATCGTGGAATAACAGAAGTTGAGAAACAAAATTACTATGAAGCACTCAAAGATATTAATGAATCAATAGCTTTAAATCCATTAAGCGCCGACTATTATGCTGGTAGAGGATATATTAAATTTATTGTTAACGATACTATTGGTGCTTTATGTGATTTAGACACTGCGATAAAAATTGATTCAAAACATTATAAAGCTTATTTTAATAGAAGCCTTATTAAAACATATCAAAAAAAATATAAAGAAGCATTAGAAGATTGCAATAAAGCTATTCAAATAAACTCATTTAGTCTTGACGCATTGATTGAAAGAGGAAGGATAAAGTCCTTAAATAACGATACTGAAGGTGCTATGGAAGATTTGCAGTTTGTTTTGAAAAAAGATTCGTTAAATATTTTAGCTTACTATCTGCTTGCAATAAATCATCATCAGAAGAAAGAGTATGACAAAGCATTGACATATTATAATAAGGTTATTTCTTTGAATCCAATTAATGCACTATGTTATTTTAATCGTGCTGTTCTTAGGTCAGAGACAAAATCATACAAAGAAGCATTAAATGATTATTCTGAAGCAATAAAAATAAATCCCAAAAACATTCTAGCTTATTATAATAGAGGTATTGTAAGGGTTATGGTAAAAGATTATAAAGGTGCAGTTAAAGATTTTTCGAGTGCAATTGAATTATATCCGGAACTTTCCGATGCTTATTTAAACAGATCTTCTGCACGATTATATTTAAATGATCAGGCAGGTGCTTTTGAAGACAAAAAGAAAGCAGATATTTTAATGAAAAAGTCTTCTTTGTTGTCTGAAAATAATGACTCTTTGTCTAAAGCAAAACTTCTTGAATTTAGATCAGACTTTACTTCAATTAACTTCGAAACTGGAAAAATTCAATATAAAGACTATCAAATTTCAACTTTTCCGGTTTATTCAATTTGTATTAAGACAGATGATAGCTTGACTACAACTACCAATATTATATTTGCTATTGATCAGTTAAATGATAAAAATAAAATTGGATTAAAAGTAGAATTAACTAACATAAAGAAAAATATTTCAAATGAAATTATAGAGAATGGAATTTCAAAGTTAGATTCTATGAATAAAAATGAGTTAGAGAATTGTGATAATTATTTGTGGAAAAGTATTCTATACAATCAGGTGCAGAATTATAATAATGCAATAGAGTCAATAAATCTTTCTATTAAAAATTGCTCAACAAATTTTCTTTTGTATTTTATGAAAGGAAATTTGCATTTTCAAATAGGTGATCTTCTTAATTCATTTGGTGGTCAGGATGAACTTATGCTTGCAGTTGATAATAATATGTCAACAACGAAAGCAAGTAACGATGATTATTATAAACAAGCAATTTCAAATTATACTACCTCAATACTTTTAAATCCCGAATTTTGTTATACCTATTTTAATAGAGCATATGTTGAGGCTATTAATAATGATATTACAGGTGCATTGAATGATTATTCACATTGTTTGGCAATAGATAATTCGTTTTCTGCAGCTTATTACAACAGGGGATTAATTTTTATTTATGTACAGGATTTAGCTAATGGTTGTAAAGATATGAGTAAGGCTGGAGAATTAGGAATAAAAGAAGCTTATAGAGTTCTTTATAAGTATTGTAATTAATGTTTTATTCCTTTTTAATTATTTTTCTATTTACAGCACCTTTAGAACTATTAATCTTAACAAAATACAATCCAGACGATAATTTGTTTGTTGGAATAATATATTTAGCTTTCTGATTTACATTTAAAGCTCTTTCTAAAACTATTTCACCTTGAATATTGGTTAACTTAATAACACAGTTCCCAATATCTTCGATAAATTCAATATTTAATTCATTACTTACCGGGTTTGGATAAATATTAATCATGTTTTCGAGCTTATTTTCAGAAATGCCAACATATTTTGGATGAACCCATTTTTTAATGCTATCAACGCCACAAGAGTTATAAACTGTTAGGGTTACTAAAACAGTATCTGAGCTAACATATGGATGAATTGGGTTAATTTGGTTTGAAAAAGTTCCATCATTAAAATTCCACAAACATGAATCCATTAAAGTTGAAGAATTATTAAACTTTACCTGCCAATCTTTAGTGTTTAATTCTGTAAAACCCGCAATTGGAGCATCGCAAATAATTATACTATCAAAAGCAAAACCAGTATTTTGAATAGTTCCTTCAAAATAAAACTGTAATCTAACATCTTGCACACCAATATAGTTTTTTAAAGAGTGCTTTACTTGTTTCCAGCCTAATGATGAATAAGTCCAGGCATAACCTGCATTATACCAATCTGGATCACTCGCAGAACCTAATGCAGAATATATATTTCCGCCATCGGTAGATATTTTTAACTGACAATATGTGGGGTATGTTTCATTATACCAAATCATCATTTTTAACTTTGGGTTTTGCATTGAGGATAAGTCAATACATGGACTTGTTACATATGATTTTTCTGCTAAATTATGATAACCACTTAAATTTGTTGCCCAAACATGCGTTCCGGAAGCAGCAATAGTTAATGCTGTGTCGGCTACATTTCCCCACTGCCAGGATGAATTTAAACCTGTTGCATACCAGTTACCATTATTTAATTCAAAATTCTCGACATAAGGATAATTTGAAATTAATGAATAATGCATTACTTCAGCTATTGCAGTATCATTTGAAGTGTTTTGTTCACCAAGCATTGCTGTAGTTGCAATAACATTATACAACCCATTATTATTAAAATTAAAAGGTGTGTTAAATTTATAAATCATTGACTCAAAAAAATCTAAAGTATCAACAATAGTTTCTGTAACAAATGTAGTTCCTCCATTTATAGAACACTTAACATCAAAACCATGAACTGAATTTATTCCTCTGTTTGTAATCTTAACTGCTACTGAGTCGGTTGCTGTTAATCGACAACTTCCTACAGGTGATATAATCTCATCAACAGACAAATCAAACATGGGAGATTCAGAAATCTTAATGTTATCTATAGCAATTCCTTCATCAACGCCATTCACACCACCCCTTAAAACAATTCTAAACATAACAAATGGCTTTCCAATTAAAGAATCAAGAGTATGTCTAGCATGTAACCAACCACCACTTGAGCCATTCCATCCGGAATTAGAATAACCTGCTGGAGTGTTATACCAATTATTACCATCTCCAGTGTTACCTAATCTATGCCAGTTCATATTTTGAAAAAAAACATTATCAGTAGTATATTCAATTTGGGCAATATCTGCAGTAACAGTTTTATACCATAAATCAAATTCCAAAACAGGTAATGCTAATGAAGTAAAATCAAAACATGGACTTGTAATATATGAGTTTTCGTTAGGTTTATAATTACCTACAGTATCTGTAACCCAACATTTAATTCCTGATGCCGCAGAATTAATTGTGGCTTTAGCCGGTTTACCCCATTGCCAACTAGAACCAGGTTGTGTATGATCTATCCAAGCAGTTGTCCAACCAACAGTATTGCTTTCAAAATCCTGAAAATATGGAAATACACTTACACTGTTATTATTAGTAATTGGGAATGTAATTGTATCATTTGCATTATTAACATCTCCAGGATAAGCAGTAAAAACTTTTATGTTATATGTTTTATTTTGAATTGAAAGATCTGCGCGAGTTAGGAAAGTATAATAATAACTCTGATAAGGCAATATCTGATCTGTATGAATTTCAAAAACTGGAGGGTTAGCATCAATCTGATATCCTACTGTAACATTATACAAAGTATCGTTACCCATATTTTTATATAATAACACTATTCCGGCAGTATCAGTTAAAGAACAGCTTGTTCTGGGTGCGCGAAGCATTACAGCTTCTAAATCGATGTTAAACGCTTCAACAACATTAATATTAAAAGTAGTTGAGGGAAATATACTAGCTGCATTATAAGTATCAATAATAATATAATATATAGTATCGCTATAAACAGCAATATTATACATTGATGGATTTCCACTTGGTGCTTCTACATATGAGACACAATGAACTCCGGGAACATCAGGGCAATTACTCATTAAAAACAAACCACAAAGATTATTTGTATTGGTTAAATTAATAGACAAATTCATGTTTGTAGCTGGCTGGAATCTATAAACATAATCGTTACCTGTCATGTAAGCTGTATTGTTTGGACCAACCTGATAATCCATTCCATAACCAGCAGTTGTTTTTCCACTTGCACTATATGGTAACGAATTAATAATATCTGGATTTGAACAATCTTTACCAACCTGAGAAAATACAGAGATAAAAATAAGATTAAAACAAAAAAGTATTGCGATTCTCATATTTAATATTTTTACAATAGACAGTATATTAATAAATAAAGTTGCATAAAGATAATTTTAAAGAATAAATTTCACTATAATTTATCAATTTACTTTTCTTAGAATAATAATTAGGCTGTTTAATTACAGATTCAAAAATAATATGTTAATTATTTATTTCATACTTTTGAATCAATAATTTATTTTCTAAAGTATACATTAATCTAATATTCTATAGTTTATTAAAATTTTTTAAAAACTGTAATTGATATAATGAATCAAAATAATTCAAAAATTAATTTAACTAATAAGAAAGATAAATTATTTTCTATTAAAAGTCCATTTAGAAAGTTATTATTATTAAGTGTTTTATTATTTATCATTAAGCTTTTACTTTTACCGTATGTTCATGCAGTTGATGCAGATGGGGTTTCTAGAATATATATTTCCCAGTCGTGGTTAGAAAATCCTGAATGGATAAAATCTGGGAACTGGGGCCCTATATATTTCTATTTAATGGGAAGTGCATTAATGGTATACAATAATCCATTTTATACTCCATTAATTGTAAATATTGTTTTTAGTATTGCAACACTTTTTCCATTGTATTTCTTGTTTAAAAGAATTTATAATGAAAGCACAGCACTAATTTTATGTTTTTTATTTTCGTTATCACCTATAATTTTTAGACTTAGTCTATTAGCGTTAGCGGAAACTCCTTATCTGTTTTTCGTTTCTTTATCGGTTTATTTAGTTTATAAAGGACTTAAAGAAGAAAAAATAAGCTATGTATTTTTTGGAGGTATTATGTCTAGTATTGCTGGTGGTTTTAGATACGAAAGCTGGATTCTTTCTACATTGTTAGCATTATTAATACTTATAAAATATTCTAAAAAGAATTTTTTTGTATTTTCAATTACTGCTTTTGCGTTTCCTTGTATATGGTTAATATCTAACTATATGGCCAGTGATAATTTCTTAAATAGTTTTAATTGGGTTGTAGATGCAACTGTAACTAATAAAGTTGATTCTTTAGAAAGTTTATTACGAAGAATATGGTTTTATCCATTATCTCTGATTTTTGCATTTGGTCCAATTGCATTTTTTTATTTAATTAAAGCTATAAAAACAGCTTATAAAGATTCTACTTCCAGAAAAGTAATTATTACATATGGGATTATTTTTTTTATTGTATTAATTATATTTTTATTTAACACAATTAGAGGAAGTTTATTATTACAACATCGATTTACTATCACATTATATCTGCTTAGTTTACCTTTATTAGGCTACTATTTTACAGAATTAAGTAGGAAAAAAATAAATCTTGTTTTTTTATTTGCTTTTACTGGTTTTGCCTTATCTTATGCATATAGTTCTAAAGGAACAAGACCAATTCCACGATTATTGAATAAAGATGCAATTGAAATAAATAATATTGTTAGATTAAATTCAAACAAAAATTCTGGTTTAATACTTGATTTCTGGAACTGGGAAAACACTTTTTGCATTGCTTTTATGTCTGATATTTCAAGATCAAATGTTACTTTTCTTGATCAAAACAATGACTTAAATAAGATTTTAGTTGAATCAAAAAGAATTATAACAAATTATCATGAAGGATATATTCTAATTTGTAATAAGAGTAGGTTTAATAATGAACTAGAAATACAAAATGATACTTTGTTTATTAATAAAGAAAATATGTGTATTCAAGTAAAACAAATTAAAAAATTCAACGAAGGGACTTTATATAAATACAACAATAATTCTAAGTAAAAATATTTATTGCTTTTTGCGAAAAAACCTTTCAATTCAGGTTTTGATAAATTAATTATATTCTTTAGAAATAAATTAAATTACTTTAAAAGTAACCATAAATAAAAGAATCAATTGATTAACTCTTAATTAATTCTGATAAATTAAAATCGATTTAGATTTATTTTTTATAGTGTATAAATTTATATACTTTTACTTATTAAAATTGTTTATTCTACATTCTTGGCAAAAATCAAATTTATGAAAACTAAGTTTATTTATCTTACATTAATTCTGTGCTTTGTTTTTGTTGATATTACATCATACTCAGCTATTGTTTCTATTGAAAAAGCAAGAAACATTGCCATAAATTTTTATAATATGCAATATTATAAAGTTAATAGCTCGCTACCTAATTATAAGGCAATTACAACTAATCCAATTTCAATAAACAATAATTTAGGATTTTGGGTTTGTAATTTTTCACAAGGTGGCTTTGTTATTGTTTCAGGCGATGACATTGCTTATCCTATTGTAGGCTATTCTTTTAATTCTACTTTTGATACAGAAAATGTTCCGCCACAACTTGAAGCTTGGTTAACTTCTGTTTCTTTAAGTATAGAAAAAGCAAAATCTATTAAAGGAAATAAATCTTATAATTATTTGTGGGAAAAAATCTTAAATAATAATGAGATTAATAAAATGCAGAAACAATCACTTTTAAATGTAAATCCATTATTAACTACTAAATGGGATCAGGGCGAAAACTACAATAATTATTGTCCAGTAAGCCTTTATGGTCCTGGTGGACATTGCGTAACAGGATGTGTTGCAACAGCAATGGCTCAAGTAATGAAATATCATAATTATCCAACAGTTGGCAAAGATTCAATGTATTATAATTCAGTATATGAAGTGTTTCAAAATACATATTATCGCTGGAATGAAATGACAACACATGCAGATTTAACTAGTGGAGATGCTATTTCTGAATTAATATTTCATTGTGGTATTACAGTAAATATGAATTATGGAGCTACCGAATCTGGAACAAGCACTAGTTATGTCCCTTATGCCTTATCACATTATTTTCAATATCATCCTTCAGTTGCATTTGTACAAAGAGAAAATTTTACTGATAAAGATTGGGATGTTTTAATTCGCGATAATATTGATTTATCTCAACCAGTTTTATATAGTGGTTATGGTGATGGTGGACATGCTTTTGTTTGTGATGGTTATCAAGATACTTGTTTTTACCATTTTAACTGGGGTTGGAGTGGTTATGCAGATGGATATTATTTTTATAACAACTTATCTCCAGGAGGTTCTGATTTTTCTAATTATCAAGGTGCTGTTATTAATGCTAAACCATTTAATACGCCATATTGTGTGGATGGAAGAATATTAACTGATAGATATCGTACTTTTAACGATGGAAGTGGAGTTAATCTTTATGCTAAGAACACAAGTTGTAATTGGCTAATTTCTCCTGATAGCGCAGAAAGCATAAGGCTTACTTTTACAACTTTTCAAACTCAATTAAATACCGATTTTGTTTCTGTTTATAATGGTGCAGATGCAACTGCTCCTTTAATAGGAAAATATTCAGGAAATCAAATTCCATCTGTTATTACTTCATCTGGAAGTAAGTTGTATGTTGTTTTTACCTCAGATGGGGCTACTCAAGCACAAGGATTTGAAGCACATTATGAAACAACATTAATTGGCATTAGTGAAACATTTTTAAACCGTTATTTAAGTTTTTATCCAAATCCTGCTAAAGATTTGCTATTTGTTAAACTAAGCGATATTAATAACTGGGATGGCCAAATTGAAATTTATGATTTAACTGGCAAACTAGTTAAAAATAATAAAGTTGAACTTTCATCTGAAAACATAACTACCATTATTGTTTCAGATTTACAAAAAGGTTTTTATATCCTTACTGCAAAAGGAACAGAGGGGGAGTATAGTACTAAGTTAATTATTCAATAATTAATAGAAAGTATAAGTATATTTCCTAACTCTTGATAGATCGTTATGTTTATTGTATGACTTTATTTCTGTTTCATTTCCTTTAGAGTCATATTTAAATTCTCTTCTGTTCAATAATTTTTCTTCAGCCTTTCTAAGCACCTTGGTTTCTATTAATTGATCACTAGTATTGTATACGTATATGTATTTGTCTTTCTGTACTTCAGCATTTTTAGAAAAGTGAATATAGCAAATTATTTTTCCTGCTTTGTTATATGTATTTAAATATTTGTGCGAAGGTAAAACTCCTCCTTTTTTATAGTATATAATTTCTAATGGTTTTTTATTATTGTCTATTGTTCTTGTATATCTAAAAGTGGCAATATCTTTTTTATTATAATGTGCCATTTCAATTAAAACACTATCTTTATTATAAACATACTTTGATTTGAATACTTTGTTATTATATGATGTATTTCTATATACAACAGTTCTGTTTCCTAAATTATCATATTCATTAATCACGCATACCTGAGTTGTATCCTTTGTTACAATTTTGCCATCATCACTGCAATCGTAGCTCCATTTATGTTTTAATTTTCCTTTGCTATTGAATGAACACGATTCTTTTAATCGTTTATCATTACTATATTTATAAGTCCACCTGTCTTTTAATTTATCGCCATGAAAATTTTCAATGCTTGTCTGATTACCATTTTCATCATAAATTGCTAACCATTTTCTTTTAATTTTTGGTTTTAATCCTTTTTTATATTTCGTGTATGATAATTTATTTCCATTGTTATCAAAAGTATACACATCATTCAAAACAATTTTATTATTCTTCTTAATAGCTTTAATTGATGCAACCTTTTCGTTAAAGTATTTATATGTTTCTGAATACAATGTATCGTCATACATTATTCGTATCAAATTTAAAGTATTTCCATTAATGTCATAATTATAAGTATTAATAAATTTTGCAGTTTTATTTTGAATACCTTTTTTAACTATAAATGTTTCTATTTTTTTAGAGTTGATTTTTTTTTCTGCAATAATCTTTTTATAATCATTAGAGTAATTAAAGCTATAATAATTGTAGTCGTAAAATGTTTTTAGTTCTTGTTTTTCAATATCAGACATATAATCATAACTGTTAACTACCTGCGAAAAACCTGATAATGAGATTGTAAGTAACAATAGTAAGTTAATCTTTTTCATAAATATATTTTGTTATAGTTTAGAATAAATGTAACGTTTAATAATTTAAATAATTGTCTTAAAAAATAAATTGTTATTTATAATTCCATTCATTTAAAAATTGATTTAAATAATCAACCATAAACTCATGCCTTTCTTCTGCAATTTGTTTACCTGTACTGGTATTTATTCTATTTTTTAATAACAATAATTTTTCATAAAAATGATTTATAGTAGAACCATCGCTGTTTTTATATTCTTCAAAAGAATTATGAAAAACATTTTTACTTTCAGGATTGTATAATGCTCTGTTTTTGCTTCCACCATAAGCAAATGCTCGTGCAATACCTATTGCTCCAATTGCATCTATTCTATCTGCATCTTGCACTACCATGCCTTCTAAGCTAAGTTCTTTTTCTTTAACATTTGCTCCTTTATAAGATAAATTGTCAATTATTTCACAAATAATATTTATTGTATTTTCATCAATATTTTTTTTCTGAAGCCATGTTTTTGCATTTTCAGTTTTTGTATTTCCATTTAGTTTCCAATCATCAGCATCGTGCAATAACGCTGTCATTTCTACAATAAACAAATTACAATCATATTCATTTGCCGCAATTTTAATTGCTAAATTCCTTACACGTAATGTATGTGCATAATCGTGGCCATTAGTATTTGAAGCAAATAATTCTGAAATATATTTTTCTGTTTCTAAAATAATATTTTTATGATTTATTTCCATGATTTTTTAATGTTTTCTAAAATTTCATAAACTGCCGGACATGTAAATGAATTTTTAATTGTTATTTTATTTTTTCTTAATATTTCCGGCTGATGAGTGTGCGGATAATCGCTACATGCTTTTGGTCTGTATTTATATACAGCGCAATAATTATCGTTACCAAGGAAAGGGCATGGCATAGTTTTAAAAACATAATCACCATCCTCATCAATTCTTAAATACTGTTCTTCAAATTTTGAAGCTTTTATATTTAGAGCTTTTGATAATTGTCTTATATCTCTTTCAGATAAACGTGGGCCAAGAGTTTTACAACAATTAGCACATTCTAGGCAATCAGTATGAGAGAACACTTCATTATTTATTTTTTGAAATGTTTTATCAAGTTCATTTGCTTTTCCCGGCTTGATATTTTTAAAGAATGACTTATTTTCTTGCTCTGCTTTCTTTGCCAGTATTGATAATTTATCAAGATAAAGCATAACTTTTACTGATTTCCTGAAAATATATTTTTATAATTTATCTGCGATATTGTAAGAGCAACTACAACAACTGTAATTCCTGCTATTTTAATTCCAGGTAGTTCTTCGTCCATTAAAAAATAAGCAAAAATAGCAGTCAGAACAGGAATAAGATTAGTAAAAATACTCGACCTGTTTACTCCTAATTCTTTAATTGCATATGTAAAAAACGCATATGACAGTGAAGAAGGAAAAATACCAAGAAACACTATGGTATAAATTATTTTTGTAGAAAATAAAGAAAAATGAAACGAATGAAAATCAAATATAAAAAACAAGGGTAAAAAAGCAACTATACCCATTAAATTCTGCCATGTAATAATTGTAATTGGAGAATACGAATTTGAAATATGTCTTATAATCATTGTGTATCCAACTGCTGAAAATACTGCAATCATTAAAAGAATTATTCCTGTTACTGAAACATTAAAACTAAAATCTCTTTCAAAAATAATCATAACAACGCCTACAATTGAAATCACAATTCCAATTAAGTTTAATAATGAAACCTTTTCGCGAAAAAGCATCCATGCTGCCCATGGAACAAACAATGGTATAGTAGCAATTAAAACTGCTCCCAATGTTGACGAAACATATTGCAAACCAAAAGTTTCTCCTAGAAAATAGCATAATGGCTCAAAAAAAGTTAAAAGTATAAACCACTTTAAGTCTGCCTTTTTAATTGGCTGAAGCCAACCAAAAGTTTTTGTTAGCAATAAAAGAAACACACTAGCAACTACTAATCTCGATAAAATTAATGTAATTGGTGTAAGGGCTTCTAAAGAAATCTTTGTTCCGACAAATGAAAATCCCCAGAAAATCATTGAAAGCACTAAACAAAAGTAAACAAGAAATAATTTTTTATTCATACTAACAATAAACACTAATTTTAAATTTAATAAATTATTTTTTCACAGATATAAGTATGTCGGCCTGAATTTCCTGAATATTGTTAATTCTATCATCCACCTTACTGCCTGATATATATGTAAACATTATTTTATATGAATTATTCCTAAATTCATAATTTAAAACCATATCGTTTTTATTAAATTGAAAATATCCATTACTCCCAGAAACCTGTTTGCCAGTAATTTGATTTACAAAATTAATAACATCAAAATTAATAGTTGTATCGTTATTAATTATTTGAAGATTTCCTTTATTTGGAGTATAAATTATATCAAATTTTGTTGAATCAGAAAGTTTATAATTAGTTGTTATAATTGTATCATTTTTTTCATTTTCATAATTGTAAAAATATGAACGGTAATTTATAAGATAATCGTAACCAGTAACCTTTAGTGGTGTTTCATTAACATCTGATTGAGACGTATAAGAAAACTGCACTTTTCCATTTTCAGTATATGGTAATGATAAATTATACTCTATTCCCATAAATATGGTTAATTTATTTACACCCACATAACTGGAATAATATCTTACTGAATCTTGGTTGAAAACAGTGTCTAAGTTTTGAGTAAATAAATTCTGCATAGATTTATGTCCATGCATATCGGCAATATAATTCAAAACAGAGCATATTTCAACATCGTCATTTATGCTTATTTCTTGAGTAGCTTTTATTACTTTCCCTTCTTTTAGCATATTGTTTTTAGAAAGTATATTTTCTAATCTCTGCAATTGATTCCATTTGGAAATTTTAAAAACATTCCAAGGCCCGTTAATCGCTAATAAAGCTAATATTGCTAATGATATTGGTATAATTCTTATCAATTTATATTTCTTAATAATTATAAATGAAGCATTAAAAACAAGCCAAACTCCAAGCAACATTACAAATAGTCTATTTTCTGTTATGCCATATTCAGATATTCTTTTAAAAATTGCAATAAAAAACATTATTAATAAAGGGAATAATGAGAAAAAGAAAATTTTTGAAAATAGCCTAATTCCTTTATTTAGTTTCTCCTCTTGAATAGGAAATAATAATAAGAAAGAAAAGATTCCCAAAATCGCGTATCCCAGCACTAGATATACAACCCAACCAACTGGCCAGTCGCGGGTAACAATAACCTTAATAAAGTACGAATAAAGAATTAATGCATATAAAATTACGAGAGGAATTAGAATATACTGTGTAAAAACTTTAATTCCTAATGGATAGGTATTCAAATTATCTAGCTTCCGGTAATGCTTTGGAGCGCCTGCAAGAAAAAACCAAACACTAAAAATCCCAACAATAACTATCCATAATCTTAAATAATATTCTCCATCAACATCTATGTTAAAAAGCTGATCAACTGCAAGTAAAGCTAAGGCTATTCCCGCATAAATAACTGCAGAATATAATATGGTTAATAGTAGTCGTAAAAATAAACTTTTGTTAAATTGCCAAAAGGCATTCTGGTTTTTAAACCCAATATATGGAGAAAATGAAACCAATAAATGAAATAACAACACCCAAATAATCATTCTCAAATAATGCTTTTCGAGGAAAAAATCTGGCATCGTTATAAAGTAAAGAAATAGAAAAATAAATCCTACGCATCTTATTAATAATTTTAAAGTATTGGTAATTTCAAGTCTTTCTGAAAAAAAAGTTAATGAAATAAACATTGGGATTCCAATAGCGCAAGTCATAATTAAATGATACCAATTTGTATAATCGGTGTACTCGGAATAATTAAAATCAACAACGTACAACGAAGCCAATGTTCCAATAATAGCAATACTTATTGTAAAAGGGAAACGTAAAAAAGTATTGGTGCTTTTTAGCAGTAAATATTTAATACTAGGGAGTTTCATAAAATGTCGATATATTTAAGCAAAGTTACTCAACATTAAGAGATTTTCAAAGAGAGAATACAAAACTGAGTTTAATAATTATGATAGATAAAATTATTGAACCTCGGCAGCTAACAATTCGTTTATAATTTAAAAGAAGAGACTACTTCATTTTAATTAAAACCTCGGCATTAATCTCACCAGTTCCTTTTTTATCCCATATTTTCGAACACCATTTATATACTCCTCCTTTAACCATTGGATGGCTTGTTTCTATAAAAATACCAATTCTTTCACTTACAAGAGCAGAATCGAAACCAATAGTATCGTAATCAATAAATAAATCATCGTTTCTAAAAAGAATAGCACCAGTTGAATCTGCAACACTCATAGATGCACCAACAAATGCCTTGCCGTCAGTAATTTTAAAACCTGTTGTCCCAATAAATTGCATTTCAGCAGTTGAATCAAGTGTAATTAAGTTATCTTTTAACGTGTCGTCCCAAAGCACTATAAAAGCATTATTAAAAGATAACCCGTTTTCGGTATGAGTTATATTTAATGTTGATTCTTTTGATTTGTTACAACTTATTAATGAAATAACACTAAAAAGTAAAAATAATTTATAAAGCCAATTCTTAGTCATTGAAAGAAAATTTTCATCAAAGGTATTGATTTATTAAAATAAATCTTTCGATTATTTTTCGATAATGTTTTAAAACAATTTAAATGCACCTGAATGTTATTATAATGTATTAATATATTTTTCAATAACTTTGTGAGTTAAATATATAATACAACATTCTAAATAAGAAGAATTAATAAAATTTTAATTATGTCAATTTCAAAATCAGATATTCTTTTTGAAGATAATCATCTAATAGCAATTAATAAAAAGGCGGGAGAACTTGTTCAGCCTGATAAAACAGGAGGAGTTTCATTAGAAGAAACTGTAAAGTTATTTTTAAAAGAAAAATATAATAAAGAAGGAAATGTATTTTTAGGAGTAACACATCGCATTGACAGACCTGTAAGTGGATTAGTTTTAATGACAAAATCTGCAAAAGCACTTTCACGTATTAATCAAATGTTACAAGATCATAAAATAAAGAAAAAATATTGGGCAATTACTGCAAATAAACCTGAAACAGATGAAGGTACCTTAATTCATTACATTAGAAGAAATGAACAAAAGAATATGTCTTCTGCATTTAAAAAGGAAGTTACTGGGAGCAAACAGGCAGAATTAAAATATAAAGTCATTGCAAAATCAGAAAGATACTTTTTACTGGAAATAGAATTAATTACTGGTCGCCATCATCAAATTCGCGCACAACTTTCAGCAATTGGTTGTTCTATAAAAGGCGATTTAAAATATGGATTTAATCGATCAAACCCAGATGGAAGTATAAGCCTTCATTCAAGAGAAATTTCATTTATTCATCCTGTTACGCTGCAGAATTTAACAATTACTGCTCCTGTTCCTAATGAAAAACTTTGGTTGCATTTTCAGTTAACTATGAAATAAAAAAGCTGCTTAAGAAAGCAGCTTTTTCGTGATCCAGCTGGGATTCGGACCCAGGACCCCATCCTTAAAAGGGATGTGCTCTACCTACTGAGCTACTGAATCGATACCCTTTTTAAAAGAGAGTGCAAAGCTATAATCATTTTGTAAAATATGCAAAAACATATAAGAAAAACTTTAAAATATTTTTCATTTCTTTTATAAATATCAATGTTTCAGCTATAATCATTTTAAAAAAACTTTCTTTTCTTTCTCAAATGAACCATTATCTTTGTGAAAAATGAATTTGTAATATGAGTAAAAAGGTTGTTATTATCACAGGAGCATCATCCGGAATTGGAAAAGCATTGGCGTTTGAATATGCAAAGCTTGACTATAGAATCGTAATTGCCGCACGCAATTCAGAGAATCTTGAAGAAGTAAAAAGTTTGCTTATAAAATCGAATTGTGAGGTAATTTCTGTTATTGCTGACGTAGCAAAAGAAGAAGATTGCAAATTGATAATTAATGCAGCAATCGAAAAATATAATCAAATTGATGTTTTAATCAATAATGCAGGTATTTCAATGCGTGCAATTTTTGAAGACCTTGATTTGTCAGTTCTAAAAAAATTAATGGACACAAATTTTTGGGGAACTGTTTATTGTACTAAGTACGCTTTACCATGGCTGTTAAAATCAAAAGGAAGCGTAGTTGCTGTTTCTTCAATAGCTGGTTTTGCACCACTTCCTGGTCGAACAGGATATTCTTCATCAAAATTCGCTATTCATGGTTTTCTTCAAACTCTTAGGGTTGAAAACCTGAAAAAAGGATTGCATGTTATGATAGCTGCACCTGGATTTACAGCCTCAAATATTCGAAAAACTGCATTGGTTGCTGATGGTAGTCAGCAAGGCGAAACTCCTAGAGCTGAAGAAAAACTTATGTCAGCTGAAAAGGTAGCTTTTTATATAACTCAAGGAATTGAGAAACGAAAAAGATCTATTGTTTTAACTACACAAGGCAAAATGGTTGTGTTGCTTTATAAGCTATTCCCCGCTTTTATGGATAAAGTAATTTATAATAGTATGGCAAAAGAACCAGATTCACCTTTAAAATAATTTTTATGCTTTCTCATATTAGTGAAATTAGAGTAAGATATGGAGAAACAGATAAAATGGGAGTTGTTTATTATGGAACTTATCCTCTTTATCTTGAAGTAGCCAGAACAGATTTAATGCGAAAACATGGAATTGTTTATCGCAATCTAGAAGAAAATGGAATTCAAATGCCTGTTGTTCACCTTGAATGCACTTATATTAAACCTGCTTATTATGATGATGTTATAATTATTAATACCTTAGTTAAAGAAATTATTGGGAGCAGAATTGTTTTTGAATATGAATTATATAATAAAGATAATCAGCTACTAAATAAAGCTAATACTACTTTAATTTTTGTAAATTCAATTACAGGAAAACCTTGTCGCCCACCTGCTGAAATTTTAGAGAAATTTAAAGAGAATATTTAGGCATATCTTTTGTCATTTCTTGGCTTTTATTATAGTAAATCTATATTTTTACATAGTTTTTTACACTCCATCTTTTTTGTATATTTAAATTTTTAAAATAAATCGACTGAATTAAAATATTATGCTATTAGTTAGTGCCATACGACAAATTTGCAACTTGAAATATCTGTTCATTTTAATTGTTGCAATCTTTATATTAAACTCTTTTTCTTCTTTTGCTCAAGGTTCTAAAGGTTATCTTGAAGTTGTTGGAAAAGTAAAAGCAGGAAAAAAAGTTGCACCTGCTGAAGTTACCGTGTACTTGAATAATGCTAAAATTGATACAAAGAAAACTGCTGAAGATGGAAAATTCAACTTTAAATTTGACATAGACAAACAATATATTGTTGAAGTAGCATCAGTTGGTTGTGTATCTAAAAAAGTACTTTTTGATACAAAAGCTCCTGAAAAAGATTTGATTTATAAATATTCTTTTACTGTTGAATTATTTGAGTCTTTTCCTGGAATTGATGTATCTACTTTAAGTAAACCAGTTACAAAAATTAATTATAATGATGAAGCCGATGCATTTGATTTTGATGTTGCCTATACAGATTTAATGAGAAAAGAAATTGACAAAATTACCACTCAAATAGATGCTTTAAAAAAGCAGACATTTCAGCAAATTATTACTAAAGCTGATGAACTTTTTAAAAATGAGAAGTACGAAGAAGCTATAAATTATTATGAAAAAGCTATTGATGCCGATCCATATAGTGATTATCCAGATAAAAGAATTATGGAGTGTGAGAAATTAATGGCAAACAAACAGACTAATGAGATTCAATACGCAAAATTAATTGCTGATGCTGATAAAGGATTTGATTCAAAAAGTTATGTGGTTTCAAAAGAAAATTACAAAAAAGCTTCTGCTATTAAGCAAAACGAGCAATATCCTAAAACAAGGATTGCTGAAATCGATAAATTATTAGCAGAGCAAAAATCCGATGCTGATGCAAAAGCAAAAGAAGAAGCATACAAAGTTGCAATAGCTAAAGCAGATGCTTCATTTGGTGGATTAAAATATGATGAAGCAAAAAAAGGATATAATGATGCACTTGCTATTAAGCCTGCAGAACAATATCCTAAAACTAAAATTGCGGAAATCGATAAATTACTAGCAGATAAATCTGCTAAGGAAAAAGCTGACGCAGATGCAAAAATAAAGGCAGATGCAGATGCGAAAGCAAAATTAGAAGCTGATGCTAAGGCTGCAAAAGATAAAGCCGATGCAGAAGCAAAAGCTAAAGCTGATGCTATTGCAAAAGCTGCAAAAGATAAGGCTGACGCAGATGCTAAAGCGAAATTAGATGCTGAGGCAAAAGCAAAAGCTGATGCTGAAGCAAAAGCTGCAAAAGATAAAGCTGATGCAGAAGCAAAAGCAAAACTAGATGCTGAGGCAAAAGCAAAAGCAGATGCTGAGGCAAAAGCTGCAAAAGAGAAAGCTGACGCAGAAGCGAAAGCAAAAGCAGATGCTATAGCTAAAGCTGCGAAAGAAAAAGCTGACGCAGATGCTAAAGCTAAATTAGATGCTGAGGCAAAAGCTAAAGCCGATGCTGAAGCAAAAGCCAAAGCTGATGCAGAAGCAAAAGCGAAGGCAGATGCTATTGCAAAAGCTGCAAAAGATAAAGCCGATGCAGATGCTAAAGCGAAATTAGATGCTGAAGCAAAAGCCAAAGCTGATGCTGAAGCGAAAG
>CAIQJL010000247.1 GCA_903872185.1 uncultured Bacteroidota bacterium
CTCTTTGGGGTTAAGGGAAAAATAGAATGAAAAATTTAGTAATTTTGTATATATGATAGGCTTAGGAATTGGGATACCATACACAAGGACCACATCAGGTCCATCACTCGGCACAACAATAGCAACTACTCATTACAACCGAGTTATTGCTGATGGTGGAGTTCTGCCCTCGGGAATAAGCGGATTGGGTTCAGTATTGGACTCGGTGATATCGGCTTATGGGGTAACTGATTCAACCGATTTCAACACGAAAGTTCCAGTATTTCTTGACCCACATTATACTGGCTATAAATTAGGCGCAGGTTCGGGTACTACATTAGGACAAGCAGCAAGAACTGTTTATGCTATTTCTTCAAGTGCAGATGTAACTCAAAGCACTGCTGCTAGTCAACCTCTTTTATTGGCGCATAGTGGGGATAATTATTGGTGGAATGGTGGGGTGAGTGGTAATTATTGTTCAACACCAAACGCAAGTGCTAATCAGATAACAGCAAAAGATATGATTGCCGAAATCCAAGGCGATTTAACAACAGGATATAAAGCTATTATAGCTAAGTGTGATTCAGCTGGACATGGAATGTACTTATTAGGAATTACAAGCGGAAAGTTATTAAATTATGGTAAAAATTCAGATGGGGTTGTAAGTACAGTTGCATTGCCATATAATAATGGAGATAGGTTTTGGATTAGAGCAACATATGATAGTGGGGTAGTTACGTTTTACACAGGTATAAACGGAACGTCATGGACACAATTAGGGAACACAGTAACAATTACAAATTCAAATGCAAATTTATCTAATATTAATGTTGAAATAGGTGCTGCTTCATCAGGCGCTGGAACTGCTAATTTATTTCAAGGCAAAATCTACCGAGCCACAATTTCTGATTCAATCGGTGGTGATTATGTAGTTGATTGCAATCCAAATGAATATGTTGCAAGTACAAGTCAAACTTCTTGGACAAGTAACCTTGGTGAGGTTTGGACGATTAATGTGGATAGTGGTAATACGGGTTATAAGGGAGTACTTGTTAATAGGGCTATTTTGCAAGGGGATGGAATAGATGATTATATTTTTAGTTCTTCTTTTGTATTGCCAACTGTTAAAACTTTATATATAGGTGGAGCAATTTATAACGTTGGAAATTCATACCCTAAACCTTTCTTTGATTCATATAATCAAAGTAATCAAAATTATGAAGGAGTTGATGCGGCAAATACATATTTTAGTTATCAAGCGGGTACTGGTATTAATATATCTAGTTCAAGTCAAAATAATATATTTGCAGTTTATAATTCAGTTAGAAATGGCGCAAGTTCAAGTATTCAAATTAATAACGGAACAGCAACAAATGGAACAACAGGAACAGGGCCAAGTGTTACGGGTTTTGTATTAATGGGATATAGAACTATTGGTACAAGTGCTAATTTGTGTTTAAATACTTTTAATTTAGCTAATTCAGCCGATAATTCAACAGTTAAAACCGCAATGTATAACGTAGTTAAAACAATGAATAAATTATGATAGACCCAATCCCAACACCAGCCATACAATACCCTATATTTTTTCCTACTGACTCGGTTCAGTTTGAAATTTTAGATACGGAGGCTTGCGAATTGTTAGGCTTTCCTGATGCTGGGGCCAATAATTATTGTAACCCGTTAATTGATGTAGACGGAGTTTATTATTTTACTGTTAATACTGAGGTATTAAGTTTATTCACAACGGAACAACTTGCGACTTGTGTGCAATATGACCAAATCGTTTTACCACCAAATCCGCCCTTAAAATAATGAAAAGAAACTCCCTACTTATAATTGAAAATGGTCTTGCTTGGTCAGGAGTAATCGCATCC
>CAIQJL010000248.1 GCA_903872185.1 uncultured Bacteroidota bacterium
GCTTGCCGCTTTTTTCCAAACAGAAAAATACAACGATCTAACAAAATTTGAGCTTGCTAAAATAGTAAATGATATTATTTTCAAACATTATAACGGGGAACAAATTTTAAAATACAGACTTGCGAAAGAGTTTATAAACAAAAATTATGTTGCAGCGTTTGAGGTAAAAGCAAAAACAAGCAGAACTGATTTTTTGGTTATCAATGGAAATACAAAATCTTTTGAAGTAAAGTCAAAAATTGATACGCTCAACAGGCTAAAAAAGCAAGTTGAAGATTATGGTGACGTTTTTGAATATAATACGGTTGTAATTGACAAATCACATCTTGAAAAGGTGCTGGAATTAATTCCGGATTATTATGGCATCTGGTACTACGACAAGGGGAAAAAGATTATTTACAGAGTTGTACAATACAGTCCTAAAATAAATCCAGGTGAACAACTTGGCCTTTTCAATAAAAAAGAATTAAGGAAAGCCTTTGGCAATCCTGAAAAAATTACAATACTCAATACACACAGCTCAAAACAAATCAATGAGGCATTGAAAAATGCTTTAAAAGAACGATACAAACAAAGATGGTTTTTTGTACAAACAAACTGGGATATAATATTACCTATTGATCTTCAGTTTTTTTTCAATACCAATGTTAAGCCTGAAATTATCTATGGTCTATAATGTTGGTTTGTCGTAATTTGTTCGTTTGAATATTTATCTGCATGCAGTACAAATAGTGCTCCATTGCAATTCTTTTGAATTTAGCCTGACTTTTTCCACTTTCACTTCCAGCCTCAATATTTTGTAAAGTTACAAAACCCTGATTTGCAATACCCACATAAGGAGGATTGTTTTGAAGCATACGACTTGTAGCCTCTGACGCGAGAATATCAGGGACAATTTTATTTTCAAATTGAATGAGCTCCCTTATATCTGCTCGATAGCCATAATATTGATTTTCTGTTGCATCATAATAGATAAATCCGGGACTAATGGTGCCACCGGCAGTAAGGTCATCTTTTTTTACACCAACAAAGTCACCTGTTGCATTAACTCCAAAGCTTTCCATAATATCAGTATCAATGTGACTATTGTCAGCATCAAAAACTACTTGATCATGGTCTAATTTGACATTTTGAATTTCGGAATTAAGAGCGCTTCTTAACAGAATTTTGCAGCAACCTGTAAAGTTGTTTAATGCTGCAACAATAGAGTGTAATGGGGGGCTTTTGGGAAAAGGGCTGATTTGACCTAAATCAATAATGATATAGTCATTGGCTCTTACTAAATCAGCAACAACCGAGAAATCTTCTTTAAATGAACGCGGGAAAAGCCGAAAAGCGATACGCTCAAAATTGGGGCTCAATAAAGCAAACTGAAGTTCAATGGTACCTGAAGCGCCAGTCTTTAAAAGATACGATGAGATAACAGGGATTGCCTTTGGACTTGATATTGATAATTTATTTAAATACTCACACCGCTTGTCAGGGTTGTCGATGACGCTCAATGAAAAAGCGACTACTTCATCTTGTACAGCACCTGATTGCTTAAGGTATAGTGGCAAGTCAACAAAAAC
>CAIQJL010000249.1 GCA_903872185.1 uncultured Bacteroidota bacterium
ACTATTGGAGCAGGAGCATGGTCGCTTGTTACAGGTACAGGAACAGCAACAATAATATCGTCACCAATTTCTGCAGTAACAGGTTTGAGTGTTGGTCAGAATAATTTTGTTTGGACAGTTTCAAATGGAACATGTGCATCTTCAATAGATACTGTAATTATAAATGTTGATCCATTACCTACCACTGCTGATGCTGGACAAGATCAAATAATATGTATTTCTACTGCAGCATCATTAGCAGGAAATACACCAGTTATTGGTTCAGGTATATGGACATTAGTTACAGGAGCTGGAAATATCATCATTCCTTCATCACCATCATCTGAAATATCAGGATTAGTTGTTGGTTCAAACACTTTTCAATGGTCAATTTCAAATGGAGTTTGCCCTACTTCTTCAGATCTTATAACAATAAATGTAGATGACATTCCTACAATTGCAATTGCTGGACCTGATCAGTCTTTGTGTGTAAATAATACTTCTTTAGAAGCAAATATTCCTACTGTAGGTATTGGCTCGTGGATACTTGCAAGTGGAACTGGAAATATAACTACTCCTTCTTCTCAATTAACAAATGTAACAGATTTAACTGTTGGGCAAAATATTTTTGTATGGATAGTTTCAAATGGTATCTGTATACCATCTTCAGATTCTGTTACTGTAAATATAGATGCTTATCCTTCAACGGCACAAGTGGGAATAGATTTTTCAATTTGTGATACATCATTATATTTTGCAGGTAATGCTCCTGAAATAGGTACCGGTTTATGGACATTAATTTCAGGTTCAGGCATAATAAATAATCCTTTATCGCCATCTTTATGGGTAAGTGGTATGAATTTCGGATCAAGTACTTTTGAGTGGACTATAACTAATGGAACTTGCCCACCTTCTTCTGATTCAATTACAATTACTGCTAATGAATCACCAACTATAGCTTATGCTGGAGCTAATCAAGCTATTTGCACTTTAAACTCAAGCTTAGATGGTAATACTCCAATAATTGGAACAGGTCAATGGACACTTATTTCAGGTACAGGTAATATAGCTAATCCAGCTTTACCTAATTCTTCAGTTACAGAGCTTAGTGCCGGACAAAATATTTTTGTATGGACAACTTCAAATGGAGCTTGTTTACCTAAAAGAGATACTGTCATTATTTTAATTAATCCAATTACTTCAGAATCTATTGCAGGAGTCGACCAGACTATTTGTTCTGCTACAACTACTTTAGATGGAAATATTCCTGCTATTGGTAACGGAAGCTGGTCTTTAATTTCTGGTGTAGGAACAATAGATTCACCATTGTTACCAAATTCTTCAATTTCAAATCTTATAGCTGGTTCAGCTACTTTCAGGTGGACAGTTTCAACAGCTCTTTGTCCTTCAACTTTTGATGATGTAATTATTAATGTTGATGAACTTCCTTCAGATGCCAATGCAGGTGAAGATATTTTTACTTTTGCTACAATTGCGTCCCTAAATGCAACTCCACCATTAATTGGATTAGGTAGTTGGAGTTTAATAGAAGGTACTTCAAATTTCGAAAATATAAATGACCCATTATCTCTTGCTTTAGGATTACAAGTTGGAACTAATATTATAAGATGGACTATTTCAAATGGAGTTTGCCCAGATTCTTATGATGAAGTTTCGGTTATTGTTTACGAAGTTAAAATACCCAATGGTTTTTCACCAAATGGCGACAATGTAAATGACTTTTTCGAAATACCAGGATTAAATAGTCAGTATAATAATGTTGTTTTGAATGTATTTAATCGTTGGGGAAACTTAATTTATACTAATTCTGATTATCAGAATAACTGGGATGGTAAAAATATGAATGGTGAAGATCTTTCTGATGATACATACTATTTTACTTTAAAATTAACTAATGAAGAAACTATTACAGGTTACTTAGTTCTAAAAAGAAAATGAAAAAGATAAT
>CAIQJL010000250.1 GCA_903872185.1 uncultured Bacteroidota bacterium
AGTTTATTAAAAATTTCCAGCCCCTTTGATAATTTGTAAAAAATATTATTCACCTCAAAAGTGTATAAAGCATGACAGAATAGCTGGCTTTATACACTTTTGAGTGTGATACGGTGCATATATAAAGGAGTTGGCGGTAATTATAACAAATGACGAGGATTATGAATTGACATTTGTTGGGAATACTATCAAAAACAATCAAGATGTGTTATTTAGAGTCGAATTAATTATTTGATTATTATAGTAATAGATTAAATTTAATATAAAATAATAAGGAGGATTAGATTATGTCATGTCCAATTTGTAAAGGGAATCTTACGACACCAAGTGACAAAGATTTTTGGATTCACGCAGGAAAGCAATTGTTAAAATATGGCAGTGGTGTTGGGATAGTTACAGGTCTTTTTAATATTGGTAAAGAAATATTTAATGTATTTGATGGTGCATTTAATGAGAGTTCTCATAAAGAATTTTTTGTAAGAGATGATATTTGGGTTTGTAGAAATTGTAATAATTTCATTATAGAATGCAAATGCGGTAAATATATATCCATAGGTCATAGTTTACCTGGACCCGGTTATAAAAAAGAATGTCATCATTGTTCAACAATTATGTGTTTTGATTCAGAACCGGGAGATCATACATATTCAGGTTGAAAGTCATACATAATAACTACCGCCAACATCATGTATAAAACATTGTGCTTTATGTGGTTGCTTGAAACATTCTGCCCCGCATCAGCTTTTGTGTCGGCAGACAGTGACGAAGCCCGCAATCCCCAACGTTTCATACATGTAACCGTTATGGGCAATCTAAAAAAATGAAAAAATGAAATTGGCATCATCTGAAATAACCCAAATTATTGTTGCCATTATTGGTTTACTGGGTTTGATCTCTCAAAGTATTATTGCATATTTACTTTCAAAAGATTCAAATACGGATAGCAAACCCAAAATCAAACAATTTAAACAAAGAATCAAAAAGAATCCTCAAAAATATAAATGGATTAATTTGATAATTGCAATTACGTTTATATTTTTTTTCCTTCCTGGATCACATCTAATTTATAATAGGCTATTTGTTGAACCAAGCGTTTCAATTATCTCTCCTCATGATATGCAATCTGTTAATGATATAATTGATATAGAAGGAAAGTGTAGAAACATAAGAAAACAGGAACAATTAATTTGGATAACAATTTATTCCTACACTGATGAAAAATACTTTTTTCATAAAAGCTCTGCAACTATTGATTATGAGAATGATAAATGGAAAAATATTAAGACTGTTATTGGTACTCCTTATGATTTAGGAAAAAAATTTGAGATTCTTGTTATTCTTGTTGATATTAATAGTGATACATTTTTTGAAATCAAAAAGTATAATGAAAATCCAAATAGTCACGGATTAGATAAATTGCCAGATAAATGTTGTGTTCTAAAAAAAATAAGTGTTTTTATTAATTAATTAAATAGGAGGTAGTTATGAAACTAAATTTTTTTTTAATCACGATTTTACTAATGAGCTTAAATACTCTAAATGTATTAGCTCAAGAACCTTGTGTAACAAATGCTTGGAGTGCTTATAATTCGAGCAAGTATAAAGAAGCGATTAAATACTCTGAACAATGTATTGACGATTTCGGTAAAAAGGCATTAAAGATTCAACACAAATTAGATAGTCTTAAAATAGTGCCAGAAGTTGGAGCTGTCAATGACGTTCAAAAAAATAGAATATTTCAGAATGGATTACTAAATGACGTTTCAACTTCATGTTTTATAAAAGGCAAATCTGCAGAGTATATGTATAAACAAGATAAAGTTAAAAATAAAGTATTCAAGCAAATTGCAACTGACGCTTATAATTTAGCATGTAAATATAGTAAAGGAAGATGCTGGGATCCAAAAGGTTGGTTTTGGTCGCCATGTGAAGCTTCATCAGAACGATTGCCAATTGAATAATAGGCAGCCCATAACACACGCTATCGCCAATAAAGGTTTCAGAGGTTTGCGAAGTTCATCTCCCGCATCAAGTTTTGTGTCGGTTGATAGGTTCTATCTCTGAATTCCTTTACTGGCCATAGCGTAAAACGTTAGCTGTGATTTTAAAAAAAAATCTCGCAAGTTCAATAATAACAGAAAAATATGGACAAAAAATGCTTTGTAATTATGCCATTCAGAGATGAACTGAAAAGTCTCTTTGAGAAACTTAAA
>CAIQJL010000251.1 GCA_903872185.1 uncultured Bacteroidota bacterium
AACATTATTTATTACTACATTATTTGTCTCGTTTGTATTTTTAACAACATTATTACTAACATTTGTTGTGGTATCAACTAGAACTGTATTATTTTCAACTACCAAATTTGTTTTTGTAGTTGTATCAATTTTAGTTTCAATAGGAGTAATATTTGCATTTGATTTAACTAACAAATTATTATTCTGACTATTGTTTTTAACTGGATGATTTAATGCATATTCCTTTATTTCATCATCTAAAGGCTTTAAATTAAGATAAATCCCATAAGCTCTTTCCTGATCTTCAATTGCTTCTTCTTCAAATTTCATAGCCTCTAAAGCTATAACATATGCTTTACGAGCATCTTCTTTCATAAAAGCTTTTTCGGTTAAAGCTTTACCCTTTGAAAATTTTGCATTAGCATCTTTTTCTAATTGCTTGCCTTGTCTGGCTTCATTTGTATTATCGTTTAAACGAGTCTTTTTAAAATTCTCTTTATACAAATAAAAACGCGCATCATTTATACTTTCGTTAATTTCAACTGAAGTAAACTGATTTGCAAACATATTTTTCTCGACTTTTGGAATTTGCTTTTCGGCCTTCTTCTTGTCTTTTGCGTTTGCAGGTAACTCAACTATTTTTTGAAGACTATCTAATTCTGCTTTAAATTTATTTGCATCTTTTATTAACTGATTTGAAATAACTCTTTTCTTTTCAACCTCATCTAAACGAATTAATTCTTCTTCGGTTAAATTAAGTTTAGAAACTATTCTACTTGTTTTAATTCTCACAATTTCGTTAACATCTACAGGTTGATTTAACACATCTAGTCTGTCAACCTTAGTTAAGCCATTTGTTGAAACAAAGAACACAGGATTAACATCAGTAAGTACATCTACTGCATACTCCTGACTTGAAAGTGCTTTATTCTCAAAATCAGTTGCACGCTTTAATTCCTCTGCTTTTATATTTTTATCTAATATGCTAATTGCATTCTGCTTAATTTTAATGGCTTCAGCAAAATAAAAATCAGCTTCACTTGTATATTGTTTTGCTATAGATTTATTATTGCCAACATCTGTGGCAGAAATTTGAAACTGTTTTATTTGATTCTCATAAACCCTAAACTTTAAGCTATCAGCATTCCCATAATATTTATATGCATTAAGCATTTGATCAAGTGCCTTTTGTTCTTTAGCATCAATTCCTTTTAAGAGTTGTTGTTTTTCTTTTGCCGAGAAAGTAGCTGCTGCCTGATTTCTTTTAACTTCTATATCTGCTAACACCTTTATTGATTCAGCTAATAAAACATCAGCTTTATGTGTTTCGGTGTTATAAGTTTTTAATTGATTCTCTTCGTCTGGATTTAATGTAATTGCTACAGTTCTGGGAACTATATTGGTATCGGGAGAAACTGTATTAAAGGTTTTATTTGCATTAACATTTGAAACATTGTTAGCATTATTTACAGTCTGATTTTCGGCCGTTAAATTTGTTTGAGACTTTTTAAATAAATCAATAGAATACTTTTGTTTTTGAATTGCAATTTGCTCAATATTATCAGCTTTATTATACTCTAATAATGTTTCTTCTGGCTTCCCTAACAATTCAGCATCTTTACGAACATTTGCAGCTTTTTCAAAATATATTTCTGCTTCTTTATCAAGCATATTAGCTAATCGAATATCAGGATTTGTTATATCTATTTTTTTATTAGCATCAATTACATCTTTATAAATAGATGCTGCATCTTGATTTGATTCCTTTGAAACAGTTGCATATTTTTTAATATATTCATCTTGTTTCTCAAGCTTTACAATAAGTTCTTTATCGATTTGTTTTTGAGTTTTTGCATCAGCAGACTCGCGTTTTTTATTTAAATCATTTATTTCTGCAGTTATTTCATTATAATTTTTTTGAACTCCTTTAAGATATTCACGATCATTTTCAACTAAACTCATTATTTGCTTTTGCTCATTACTTAAGTTTAACTGACTCTTCATCTTATATTGAGTAGCATTCAAAACTAATTGTTCATTTGTTACTGAGTTAGTATCAACTTCAGAAACCGCTTCGCCATGCAATTTCTCTGCATTTAATTTACTTTGATTTCTAATTTGAGTGTTTTTTTCGACATCCTTATTTAATTCTGTAATTTGTTTTTCAATAGAAGTTTTTGTGTTCTGATCTGTTGTATTGCTCAAACTGTATTTCAACATATCAACTTTGGTCCTTTGTTCCCTTACTAAATTCTCATAATACTGAGCATTTAAAACTTCCTTTTGATAAGAAACAAGTTTTGAGTCTTTATTTGACGAATTCTCGTTATTAAATGGAAAAACAGAATTACTATTATAAATATTTGTATTATTATTTGTAGCCAGAGTTTTATCATTTGCTTTAGCTTGCTTTAATAAATCATCACTTTGCTTTTGCTTTAATTCTCTTAGATCATTAAGTTGAGTAATTTCATTATAGGCAGCAGCATGCTTTTTAGGATCGGTTATAGCAGCCATTGCCTTCTCTTTTGAAGAAATAACAGACTGTAATGAATCGGCTATTTTACCATTTTTCTCAGCCTGAGCATATAGATTTTCTGGTTTTGGAGTATTTCCAGATTCAATTTTATTTACAACCTGATTATTATTTTGATTATTGTTATTTGCAGTTATATTATTATTCTGTAAAACTGTATTTGCATTTTTAACATCAACTATAAGTTCCTTTTCAAATATATCTTTGTGTAACTGGTCTTTGTTAATATTTTTGGTTAGTACTGCTATATCCTGTGTAGAACGATTATCAGCATTTACATTAGTCTGTAAATTCTTTAAAAACTTAATTTCATCTTGTAAATTATCGCTAGCTAATTTTGACTTCTCGTAGTTCTCTTCTAATAATGAATCTTTTTCCTGATAACTTACAAGTTGTTTGTTTTTATTATCTAATTGCTTTGATAGTTCAGTTTTTTTAGCATTGTCATTCTCATTATCAATCTGCTGTTTTAATGTACTTACCTCATCTTCTATACTTGAAATATCGTTTTTATTAGCATTAAATTCTTTTTCGTTTTGTAAAAATTCAACTTGCTTTGTACTTGCAAGGTTAGTTCTGCTTTCAATTTCATTTTCAATTGTAGTATACTTATTTTGGCTACTACTTAATCGCTCTTTATTCTTATTTACAATATCAACAAGGCTTTCGTTGTTAGAATTATCTGCATTATTTATTGCCTCTTTAATATTTTTAGTTTTAGATACATCTTTCTCAATATCATTAGCTACCTGATCAAGATTTTTAGCTAAATTATATGCTGTTACTGCATTATTTTCTAGATTTTCTGCATCAGTAATTAAATCATAAATCTCTTGTTTTTTCTTTTCTGCAATATTTTGATCAGATATTTTAGTTAATTCCGTTGTTTTATCGCTTGCAAGTTTTCTTTTGTTATTTGCTTCATTATTCTTTTCGATAGAAGATAAATAAGCTAAATCACTTTGTTTTCTTAAATTATTAGCTTGTTCACTTACTACCTTTTCGTCATTGGCAACTTCGGTACTTAATTGTTGTGTTGTTACATTTGGAGTGTATGTAATTGGCTTAAATTTATAATTGGACTGGTTTTGAAGACCATTGTTACCAGTATTATTCTGCGCTATTACCTGCTTATTTACAAGTTCATTATGAGAATTTTCTGCTTTTTTAATGTCTGCTAAAGTAGATACCTCAAGTTTTGATGTATTAATAATTTCATCAATATTATTAAATTGTCTTTCTATGGGTTTTTTATCAACAACAATTTTATAAACTGAAATATTATCGCCATTAGTTTCACGATTTGAAGCAAAATAGGCATATAGCTCATCTTTATCTGTGATAAAAAGATAATCATCGTAAGGAGTATTCGTAGGAAAATCGAGATTTACAGGTTTAGTCCAAACATTTGCAGTGCTGTCATAAACTGATTTAAAAATATCGTAACCACCCATACTATTATGGCCCTTTGATGAAAAATACAATGTTTTACCATCTGCCTGTAAAAAAGCATAATCTTCATCATAAGGAGTATTAATTACAGGACCAATATTTTCGGGTTTACCCCATTTACCAAGGGAATCTTTCTTAATTTTATAAATATCTCGTCCATTTACATTTTTATCG
>CAIQJL010000252.1 GCA_903872185.1 uncultured Bacteroidota bacterium
ACAAAGAGGCACTTGAATTTTTACCAGAGATTTTAAAAAAATTAAATTTATCTGATTCAAAAATTATTTTAGTCGGACATAGTGATGGTGGAAGTATTTCGGTAATTTATGCCGGAGCTTTTCCCGAAAATGTTGCTGGTATAATTACAGAAGCGGCTCATGTTTTTATCGAAGATATTTCAGTTAACGGAATATGTTTAATAGCAGATTCTGAAAACAAGCCTAAATGGATAAAGATTTTAAAAAAACATCATGGGCATAATACTGAATTTATGATAAATAGTTGGACAGAGACTTGTTTAATGCCAGAATTTAAATTTTGGAATATTGAAAACTATTTAGAAACAATTACTTGCCCTGTTCTTGCTATTCAAGGCAATTTAGATAACTACGGAACATCCGCTCAACTTGAGTCAATTAAAAAAAACGTAAAAGAAAATGTTGATCTTTTATATATACCTGATTGTGGTCACGTTCCACATCAACAATCTACTGAAATAGTAAAAAGTAAAATGACTAAATTTGTATTATTAGTTAAAAAGAGACTTTTGACAGTTTAATTTCCAAAATTATTTATAATTTTATGACCCTTAAAAACACTAATTATTAATCAATAAAATTATATATTATGAATTTTGAATATTCAGAAGAACAAAAAATGATTCAACAGGCGGCAAAAGATTTTGCTGAACGCGAATTACTACATGATGTTATTGAAAGAGATGAAAAAGCTATCTTTCCAACAGAAGGAATTAAAAAATTAGTTGAATTAGGATTTTTAGGTATGATGACCGACCCAAAATGGGGTGGTGGTGGAATGGATACTATTTCATACGTACTTGCAATGGAAGAAATTTCAAAAGTAGATTCATCTGTTGCAGTAGTAATGTCTGTTTGTAATTCACTTGTTATATGGGGACTTGAGACATATGGCAACGATGCTCAAAAAGAGAAATATTTAAGACCTTTAGCAACAGGACAAAAAATTGGTGCTTTTTTACTTTCAGAACCAGAGGCAGGATCAGATGCAACCTCACAACGCACAACTGCTGAAGATAAAGGCGATCATTATTTAATAAACGGAACAAAAAACTGGATTACAAATGCTAATTCAGCATCAACATATATAGTAATTGCACAAACATATCCAGACAAAAAACATAAAGGTATTAATGCGATTATTGTAGATAAAAACACTCCTGGTATAACATTAGGCCCACACGAAAAGAAAATGGGAATGAGAAGCTCAGATACACATTCTGTAATGTTTAACGATGTAAAAGTGCCAAAAGAAAATCGTATTGGCGAAGATGGTTTTGGATTTACATTTGCAATGAAAACTCTTGACGGTGGCCGTATTGGTATTGCATCTCAAGCTTTAGGTATAGCATCAGGCGCTTTTGAACGTGCTGTAAAATATTCTAAAGAAAGAAAAGCTTTTGGAACAGAAATTTCAAATCACCAGGCAATAGCTTTCAAACTAGCAGATATGGCTGTGAAAATTGAAAATGGCAGAAATCTTTGCTTAAAAGCTGCATGGTTAAAAGATCAACATTTACCTTATGGTTTAGCAAGTGCAATGGCAAAACAATATTGTGCTGATATGGCTATGGAAGTTACTACTGAAGCTGTTCAGGTTCATGGTGGTTATGGATATGTTGCCGAATATCATGTTGAAAGATTAATGCGTGAAGCTAAACTTACACAAATATATGAAGGAACTTCAGAAGTTCAGAAAATTGTAATTTCAAGAACAATTTTAAAAGATTAATTTAATATTAACAATATAAAAAAGAAAGAATAGAAATGAAAATTTTAGTTTGTATTAGTAATGTTCCAGACACAACTACAAAAATCAAATTTTTAAATAACAATACAACATTTGATTCTGCAGGCGTGCAATGGATTATTAATCCTTGGGATGAACTTGCACTTACAAGAGCAATCGAATTAAAAGAAGCTCACGCTGGTGCAGTTTCAGAAATTACCGTAGTAAATGTTGGCTTACCCACCACCGAACCAACAATTAGAAAAGCTCTTGCTATTGGAGCCGATAAAGCAATCAGAGTTAACCTTGATCCAAAAGATGCTTATACAGTAGCTTTACAACTATCTGAAATAATTAAAAAAGATTCCTTTGATATTATTCTTTGTGGAATTGAATCGAGTGACTATAATGGAACTTCTGTAGGTGGAATGTTATCAGAACTTTTAGATTTTCCTTCTGTATCTGCTGTTTCTTTTATTGACATTGAAGGCGATCAATTAAAATTAAAAAGAGAAATTGATGGTGGTCAGGAAATAATTGGAATCTCAACTCCATTCATTGGAATAGTTCAGAAAGGTATTGCAAAAGACGCTCGTATACCAAATATGAGAGGAATTATGATGGCAAAAACTAAACCGTTGCAAGTAGTTGAACCAGTTTCAGCTGATTTATATACTGATTTTGTAAGCTTCGATTATCCAAAAGCAAAAGCTTCTTGCAAAAAAGTTGATCCTGATAATGTGAAGGAATTGGTAAACTTACTTCATAATGAAGCAAAGGTAATTTAACAAAATGTCAATATTTATAAATCTAAAAAACTTAATATAATATGTCAATTTTAGTTTTTGCAGAAAATTGGGATGGAAAGTTTAAAAAACAAACTTTTGAACTTATTTCATATGCCCATGCATTATCAAAATCAATGAACACAACCGTATCTGCTATTTCAATTGGAAAAGTAGATGACGAAGAACTTAACAAGCTTGGAACATATGGTGCATCTAAAGTGTTAAATGTTACTGATTGTCGTTTATACACACTCGATAACAAAACGTTTACAATGGCTATTGCTCAGGCAGCAGCTAAAGAAAATTCTAAAATTATTGTTTTTGCTCAAAATAACACTGGAAAAGCAATTGCTCCAAGAGTTTCAATCAGATTAAAAGCTGGATTAGCATCAGGTGTAATTGGTTTACCCACTTCATATGAGCCTTTTACTATTGTTAAAAAAACATATACATCAAAAGCTTTAGCAAATGTTATAGTAAAATCAGATGTCAAAATTATTACACTTTCTCAAAACGCATATGGCATTGTAGAAAATCCAACAACTGCTAACATCGAGCATTTTTCACCTGAAATTGCTGATACCGATATTAAAACTACAGTAATTGAAGTAAATAAAATTACAGGAAAAATCCTTTTAAACGATGCAGAAATAGTTGTTTCTGGTGGTAGAGGAATGAAAGGACCAGAGAACTGGGGTGGTATTGAAGAACTAGCTCAGATTTTAGGTGCTGCAACTGCTTGTTCTCGTCCAGTTTCTGACGAAGGTTGGAGAACTCACGAGGAACATACCGGACAAACCGGAAAAATTATTGCTCCGAATCTTTATTTTGCATTTGGTATTTCTGGTGCAATACAGCATTTGGGTGGAATCAGTTCATCAAAATGTATTGTAGCTGTTAACAAAGATCCTGATGCTCCTATTTTTGAAGCCGCCGATTATGGTATAGTAGGTGATGCCTTAAAAGTAATTCCAGAACTTATTGCTGCAATTAAAGAATTAAAAGCAAATTAACATTATACCCTAAGAAACAAAAAACCTCGCAAATTGCGAGGTTTTTTGTTTTAAATTAAAAATCAATTTTGTCATTCTGAACGTCCGCCGCGGCGGATGAAGAATCTGCTTTTATTATACAAATACTCCAACGAGGCTCTCGAAGGGTGTTCCTAATCCCACCGCACCATGTTTCGAGTACCTCAACATGACCACAATTCATTGTACTAGTATAAAATTAAAAAACCTCGCAAATTGCGAGGTTTTTTAATTGTCTTTAAAAATTTTATTCCAATGTTATCAATCCAGTAGATGATTCCACCATATCACCAACTTTAACATTTACTTTTTGAATTTTACAATCTTTTGTTGCGAAAATTCTGTTTTCCATTTTCATCGCTTCAATAATTATAAGCACTTCACCCTTCTTTAATTCATCACCCTCTTTTACATTTATTTTAATAACCTTACCTGGCATAGGTGAAGTAATAGTATTGGTATCTTCAACAAAATCTTCTAAACGGAAAACGGAATAATCTTTACTTAAAATGTCTTTCCGTAACAAATTAAATATATGTCCGTGATAACTTAAAAATGCATTGCCTTTTGTATCTTCAGAAACATATGTTGTGTAAAAAAAATCATCCATATAGAACGCTAATTTTCCTTCAGCATTTTCTTTTAAAGTAGCCTGATAAATTTTACCTTCTATGTAAAAAGAATATTCATTCTTTTTAGTACTTTCTACACCAATATAATACTCCTTCTCAGCATAAAGAATTTTTATCTGCATTACTTCACGCCAGTAACCAATAATATTCCAGATATTATGTTCATCTGAATAATGTTTGCGTTCTTGTATGTCTTTATTGTTAAGAGTAAACAAGCTATACGCAATAAGTGGCACATGAGCCGGTATTGCTTCTTTTTCTTTGTTTATTCCATCTATTATTTCTGGAGTATACTGATCACAGAATTTTGTTGAAATAGTATTCTGAACAAATGATTCATTCTGAAGTAATGCTATTAAATATGTTATATTGGTTTTTATTCCATGTATCACAAACTCATGCAAAGCATTAATCATTTTCTTTGTAGCAAGATCACGATTACTATCCCATACAATCAATTTGCAAATCATTGGATCGAAAAAACTCTTTATTTCTGTGCTCTTAGCAATACCTGTCTCAATTCTGATGTCGGGAATTGTTGGTGTTTTATAAAGAAACATTTTTCCTGGGGATGGCAAGAAATTATTTGATGGATCTTCAGCGTATATTCTGCATTCTATTGAATGGCCGTTTTGTTTTACATCTTCCTGATTTATACGAAGAGGATTTCCAGCTGCAATATGTAACTGTTCTTCTACTATATCAATTCCAGTAACCATTTCCGTAACAGGGTGCTCAACTTGTATTCTTGTATTCATTTCTAGGAAATAGAAATTTAGATTTTTATCTACCAAAAATTCTATTGTTCCCGCGTTGTTATAACCAATTGCCTTACCAATTTTAACAGCAGCTTCGCCCATTTTCTGACGAACTTCTGGAGTTAAAGTTGGTGATGGAGATTCTTCAATTATTTTCTGATAACGACGTTGAATTGAGCATTCACGTTCAAACAAATGAATTACGTGACCAAAATTATCTCCTAAAACCTGAATTTCAATATGCCTTGGTTCCTCAATAAATTTTTCGATGTATACCGTTTCATCTCCAAAATAAGATTTTGCCTCGCGACTTGTAGACTCAATTGCTTCAGCTAATTCTGATTCACTATAAACTATTCTCATTCCCTTGCCACCACCACCTGCAGCAGCTTTTACCAATAAAGGAAATGCAATTGTTTTTGCAGCGGTAATAAGGGTTTCAACATTTCCTGTAATACCTTCGGTAAGTGGAACATTTAATGTTTTAACAAAGTTACGGGCTTCAATTTTATTACCCATAATTCTCATCGACTCAGTATTTGGTCCAATGAAAACGATTCCAGCTTTATTACATTCGTTTACAAACTGAGAATTTTCGGCCATAAATCCATATCCAGGATGAACAGCATCGCAACCATAACGTTTTGCAACATCAATGATTTTTCCAATATTTAGGTAAGTGTCACTTAATTCAACTTCACCTATGCAATATGACTCATCAGCAAAGCCAACATGTAAAGATTCTTTATCAACTTCGGAATAAATAGCAACAGTTGCAATGCCTAATTTCTTAGCAGTTTTCATTACTCTTACTGCTATTTCGCCTCTGTTTGCTACTAATATTTTTTTAAATAATTTCATTTTAAAAAATGCTAAATTTATTTTTATTTTAATACGTTGTTATATCAAATTTAAAAGAATAATAAAAACTACAAGAGTCATGTTGAGGCTCTCGAAACATGAGCAATGAGCGAGGGCAGATCCTTCGAGAACCTCAGGATGACAAAGTGGTGTGCCTTTAGTTTTGATATTTATTAAACTTTTCACTTTAATCATTTTGATTTAATTAACTTACCCAGTTAGGTTTTCTTTTTTCTAAAAATGCAGCCATTCCTTCTTGTCCTTCATCAGAAGCACGAATATCGGCAATTACTTTTGCAGTATAATCATGAGATTCGTCAAACGATAACACATTGCATACATCATAAATTAATTTCTTACAATGTGAAATTGCTTTTGGTCCGCTGGTTCTTAATAATTCAATAACTGAGTTAACCTGTTCTTCCATCTTTTCTGTACTTTCAAAAGATTTGTTTACAAGTCTATATTGTTCTGCTTCTTTACCTTTTATTCTTTTACCTGTAAGCATTAAATCTTTTGCTCCGTATTCTCCAACTCTTTTTATAACATAAGGTGAAATACATGCAGGCACTATTCCAATTTTTACTTCGCTTAATGAAAACGTAGCACTATCTTCACAATAAGCCATATCACATGCAGATAAAAGTCCGTTTGCACCACCTAAAGCAACACCATGAACCATAGCAATTGTAGGCTTTTTACAAGTATAAATTGCATAAAAGCATTTTGAAAGTTTTTTGCTTTCGCAAAAATTATCTTCATAGCTTTGCTTTGCTACATCGCGCATCCAGTTAAGGTCTACGCCTGCACAAAATGATTTTTCACGACCCCTAAGAACAACTACTGAAATTTCTGGCTCGTTGTTAACTGATTCAAAAAACTCTGTTATCTCTGCAATCATTATATCATTAAAAGCATTGTGTACACTTGGTCGATTCATCCAAACTGTCGCCACATTTTTTTCTAATGTTATCTCAAGACTATTGTATGTTTTCATTTTATTTAAATATTTACATTCTGAAAACACCAAATTGTTGTTCTGGGAACTTTTGATTTAATGACATTGCAATACCCATTGCTAAAACTTTGCGGGTATCAACAGGATCAATAACTCCATCATCCCAAAGGCGTGAAGTGCTATAATAAGCAGAACCTTCATGTTCATATTTCTCTAAAATACTTTGTCTTAATTTTTCAACTTCATCTTCTGGCATAGTCTGACCTCTTTCTGCAAGCTGATCTTGCTTTACCTGAATAAGAACACCTGCTGCCTGCTCACCTCCCATTACTGAAATCTTGGCATTTGGCCACATGTTTAATAATCTTGGCTCGTATCCCCTTCCTGCCATAGCGTAATTTCCAGCACCATTTGAGCTTCCAAAGACTAAAGTAAATTTAGGAACATTGGCATTTGCAACAGCGTGCACCATTTTTGCACCATTACGAGCTATACCTCCTCTTTCGTATTCTTTACCAACAATAAATCCTGTAATATTTTGTAAAAATAAAATCGGAGTTTTTCTTGCGCAACAAAGTTCAATAAAATGAGCTGCCTTTAATGAAGATTCAGAAAATAAAACACCATTGTTGGCTACTATGCCAATTGGATATCCCATTATTCTTGCAAAACCAGTCACAATTGTTGGAGCGTAACGAGCTTTAAATTCATGGAATTTACTGCCGTCAACAATACGCATAATAATTTCTTTCGAATCAACTGGTTTTTTCAAATCAATTGGTGCAATTCCATAAAGCTCTTCGGGATCATAGAATGGTTCCTCGATTGGAGCAATATCTAAAATCTGTTTATCAGAAGCTTTTAATGTTTCAAAAATATTACGACAAATCTGAATAGCATGAACATCATTTTCTGCAAAATGATCAGAAACACCAGAAATTGCAGTATGAACATCAGCACCACCTAATTCTTCTGCGGTGACAACCACACCAGTTGCTGCTTTTACAAGCGGCGGACCACCAATGAATATTGTTCCTTGTTTTTTTACAATAATTGTTTCATCACTCATTGCAGGCATATATGCACCACCAGCGGTACAAGAACCCATAACAATTGACAATTGTGGGATTCCTAAAGCTGACAATCGAGCCTGATTAAAGAAAAATCTTCCAAAATGATATTTATCCGGAAAAACATTCGCCTGGTCAGGTAAAAAAACTCCACCAGAATCAACCATATAAACACATGGTAAATGATTCTCTAAAGCTATTTCCTGTGCGCGAACATGCTTTTTTATAGTTTCCTTCATATATGTGCCACCCTTAACAGTTGCATCATTGGCTACAATAACAGCTTCTTTACCATGAATTATTCCGATACCGGTTACTATACCAGCGCTAGGAAACTCATTTTCATACATTCCATATGCAGCCATTGGTGACAATTCCAAAAAAGGAGTATTAGGATCGATTAATAAATCGATACGTTCACGAGCCAATAGCTTACCACGCTCTTTGTGCTTTTTAACAGCCTTTTCTGAACCTCCGTTTTTAACGGTTTTTAAAACTCTTTTATATTGATTTAATAATTTAAGATATGCTTCTTTATTACTCTTAAACTCTTCAGAGTTTACATCAATTTTAGTTTCTAATCGGTACAAGGTAATTTAATTTTATGGTTAAAAAATAATGGTTAGCAAACCTACCTAAAATTTCTAAAAAACCCAAACAAGAAAGGAAAATGAATGTGTTTTTTAACAGATTTTCATATAAAAACAGATCCTTTTTACAATTGACAATTTATTTACAGCTCATTTTAAATTTCTTAATAAAATTATCTTTAATTTTATTGCATTAATTAAAACCTAAAAAACTATCATTATGGCATTCATTAAAATTTTATCCTTCTTGATTTTAATATATGGAATCATCGGTTTATTTCTTTCTTTTGCTTTAATTAATGGCAAAGATAAATATGGAAATGCTACAGGAGAAAAAAAGAAAATTGTTTTTCCCTTTCATAAAATCGCCATAGTAGTCGGAGCAGTAATATTTTTTATTGCTATGGTGATTGTTAGAATTGGCGCACAGGATGCGGGTGTACTTGTAACTCCAAGAGGTGTTCAGAACGAAGAATTACATACAGGCTGGCACATCATTATGCCTTGGAATGAAATTTATATCATGGATAAAACTCTTTGGGTATACACTTGTGCCCATAACGCTAAAGAAGGACAAAAAAGAGATGCAGATGCAATTTGGGCACCAACAAAAGATGGAATTAAAATGGGATTCGATGTTTCGGTTTCGTGGAGAATTATACCTGATGAAGCCAGCTGGATTTATGCAAATGTTTCTGAAAATGACGGAGGTTCTTCGGGTCGGTATTACTGGTTAGAAGAAAATGTAATTCGCCCAAAACTAAAATCTGCACTAGCTTTAACTGTTAGCAATTATACTCCTATTGAAGTATATTCTACTAAACGTCAGGAAATTCAGGATAATATAATTAGTCGAATGAGAGCTGAAGTAAAGAAATTTAAACTTACTATTGAACAAGTTGATTTAAGAGAAGTTTTTTATAACGAAGAATACGAAAAATCTATCAACTCTAAAAAACTTGCCGAACAAGAAGCATTACGTTTAATTGAAGTTACCAAACAAAAAGAGGAACAGCTAAAGCAAGCAGAAATAGAAAAAAATATTGCTATTCAGAAAGCAGAGGGTGAAGCAAAGGCACTTCAGATTAAAGGAACTTCAATTGCTCAAAATCCAAAAATTATTGACCTAGAATGGATAAATAAATGGAACGGTCAATTACCTGTTTATATGATGGGAAGCGGACAAGGAGTAATGCTAAATTTACCGAATAAATAGTACTAACTGGAAAAGTTGTAGAGTTTAATCTACTGCTTTTCCTCTTGCAGCTATTTCGTCAACAATTTTTTGTTGATTCTCAACTTCTTTTTCTTTATCGGCTTGGTCGGTTTTATTTTTTTCTATGCTTTTTTCAGCATCAGAAATTTTTGATTTATAATCTTCAATTTGTTTTTCTAAACGCTCTTTATCTCTTACCAAATCATCTTTTTCTTTTGTAAAACCTAATAATATTTTAGCCGCAGCTTTTTGTTTCTCTTTTATTGCATCTAATGTTGATTGAACTGCAAATTCTTTCACTATTTTCTCCATGATTTTATATTTTGAAGAATGTTCCGAAGAAGACAAATATGCTCCTCCTAAATCAACAGCAACAACTATTTCAAATTCATCATCACCTGCTTTACGAACAAATGAATATACATCAACAGTATTTGAAGACAAATCTTTAATTGTTGCATCATCAGCAAAAATCTCTTTTTTCATTGCAACTTTAGCATTATAATCTTTCATTAATTTCTTCCACGATTTTTCAATTTCATCAATTGAAGATTCATAGATTGTTGCAACTAATGCACTGTTTGACCCGCTTCCAATACTTTCACGTTCTTCATGTACTTTTATTTTTCGTTGACCAAATGTTACAGAAGTAACAAATAGCAATAATACTAACGTTAAAATTCTCATATTTCTTTTTTTGTTTCGTTTGTAAAATTTTTAACTGCTCCACCGGTTAAAATAAATTTCATTGCTTCGGAAGACTGAATATCTAACGGGGTAACAAATTCTGAAGGAACTATAAACATTTCACCAGAAAAGGCATAAGAATGAGGAAAATATACTGCAACTTTTTTACCATCAACTTTTAATTCCGACAAATCTTTTTGAGTAAGAAATCCTATTTTTTCTAAATTACTTACATTATTTATTTTTACAAGAACAGGCTCAGTAAATTTTTTTTCTTTACCCACAAATGCAGCAAAAAAATCTTTTAATGGCACATAAATTTCTTTAATTATTGGGAGTCTTGTTATAAATCGGTTTAGCATTTCCATCAATGGTCGGGCAAATACAGTACCCCCAATAAAACCTAAAATAGTAACTGCAGTTATAGTAATTACAATCCCTAAGCCAGGTATTGCAGGTTTAAAAAGCCCAGCAAACCAACTATCGACAAAAATAAAAAGTCGATATAAAACATACAGAGTTACACCAATTGGAGCAGTATAAAATAAACCTTGAATAAAATAAAATAGTATCTTTTTCATATCAATCAAACTTATGTTCTTTTCGAACTTTTAATGGCAAACTTTTAACAATAATATCATAAGAATGATCTATTAATTCAAAAATTAATTTCTCTGGCAAATTTCCGGTTAATAAAAGAGTATTCCAATGTGTTTTATTCATGTGATAACCGGGAGTTATTTCTGAATATTGTTCACGTAAATCAATTGCTCTTTCTGGATCGCATTTTAAGTTTAATCCAAAATTACCACTTAAACTCATTAGTGCAAAAATTTTACCTGCTACCTTAAAAACAAGAGTGTCATTATCAAATGGCAAACTTTCAGTAACCATATTTTTACTAATGCAATATTCGCGAATTAATTCTAAATTAATCATAGTGTTTAATTTGTAAAGATAAACCCAAAATGGTTAAAGTCAGATTAAAAGTATTTAAAAATTTTAATTAGTTAATTTATACCCCTTTTCTATACCTTTCTTTATTGCTGGCACTCCTTTTTCTAACCATTCTGGAGCTTTAGCATTTTTAAGAAAATGATCAAAAAATTGTTGCATTCTAATAGTAAGGTCAACCATATTAGGACGCTTAGATAAATTATGCTCATCACCATTGTAATTTAACATCCAAACTGGTTTTCCTAATCTTCTTAGTGCGGTAAAATATTCTATTCCCTGATACCAAGGCACAGCCCCATCGCCATCATTAGACATAATTAGTAATGGTGTTTTTACATTTGGTGCAGCAAAGAGTGGTGAATTTTCAATATATAAACTTAAACTGTCCCATAAAGTAGCTCCTATTCTACTTTGACCATCTTCATATTGAGACATTCTGCTTTGTCCCGACTCCCAACGAATTCCACCATATGCACTTGTCATGTTACTTACAGGTGCGCCAGCCATTGCAGCAGCAAACATCGAATCGGTTTTAGTTACAAGATAAGCTATCTGATATCCACCCCAACTTTGACCTTGTAATCCTAAATGTTTTAAATCTACCCAAGAGTTTTTACAAATTTCTTGTATACCTGAAATGATACAATTATATGCGTCTTTTCCTGGGTGACCTATTCCATATTTAACATCAGGCACAAATATTAAATAACCATTACTAGTATAATAAGCAAAATTAATAACAGAACGACTTGGACAAGGTGTTGTATGTCTAAATAATTCATCCGAATTACGTTCATAAAAATATGAAATCATTGGATATTTTTTAGTAGGATTAAAATTTTCTGGTTTATATAACAACCCTTCTAATTCTTTGCCATCAAATGCCTTCCATTTTACTAATTCTACACTTCCCCATAAATACTGATTTTGCTGAGGGTTTGCATTAGATATTACATTTGGATTTTTAAAGTTTTCTGTTGAATAATGAATATTAGGATAAATGTTATAAGTATTTTCAGTCCATAATAAAGCTTTACTATTTTTAGCCTTTACACTAAAAGCAACATTTGCCAATTTATCTATCATAACTTCAATTGAATTCTTTTTTAAGTTAAAATAACAATATCCCTCGCCCTTGTTTATCTCATTAAATGTATGGAATAATAGTGGTTCATTTTTATCTATATAATTCTTTTCGGGATCTGTTTTTTGAAATCTGTATGATATTTTATTATTTCTGCCCTGTGTTATTTTAATTGGAGAAACTTTTCCTGTTGGATCAAACTTCCATATATCATAACGATCATAAGCCAAAAAAGATTCATCATTATTTGTCCAGCCAGCACTTCCCCATGCAGCAGGAGGAGTAGGTTGATTTTCAAATTCATTATAAAATGGAATGTTTAATCCATGCGTTAAACAAATTGATTTCTCAGAATTTACTTGTTGTACGTACCAAGCACTATCCTTATAATCGAACCAGAATAAATATTTTTCGGAAGGAGAAAGAAAAACATTATGCTTTATTTTCTTAACAATTTCTGTCCTTTGTCCGGTTTCTAAATTAGTGATAGAATAATCGTGATATGATGGAAAATCCCATGATTCAGATTTTTCATAATCAATATTTGAAGAAGCTAAAACATATTTCCCATTTCCTTTAAAAGGCAATGAAACCTGATCGAATACTGTATCGGCAAGTTGTACTATGTTATGCTTTTCAACTTGAAATACAGCAGTAAAATTTTTCTTCTTATCTTTTTCAAGATCTTTTAACTGCACAGATTGTAACTGTCCATCATTCCAGTTCCAAATATCTAGCGAATACTTTTCTTCATCTAACAATGTATCCTTTGGCATATTGACAGGTCTTTTTGCTGTACCAAAATATAACTTTGTACCATCAGACGAAAACCATTGTGTAGCAAATTCAGAAGGTGTCCAGCCTTTAGGAATATTAAATGAATTCGTATCACAAATCACATCAGTTTTTTTGCTATTCTCGGTCCAAAGATTAAGTGCAAAAGTCTTATTTTCACATGTATCTTTTGTTGAAAGAAACGTAACTGCATCTCCTGTTTCGCTACAGCAAATATTTTTCACAATTCCAGGTGAATTATAAATTGAAATTTTCTCCTTTTTTCGAGTATTAAAAATATAAACCTGAGCTGTATCAATAGTATCCTTATTTGTTTGAATAAATGAAAATATTTGTCCTTTTTTCGCTATAGCATATTCTGTTATTCTAGGGAAAGAAACAGTATCAAGACTTGCAGTATTTAATAGAATTAAACGGGTTCCTGGTTCCTTCTTTTCTTTTGGTTTCTTTGCTTTTGTTTCAGATTTCTTCTCTTTCTTTTTAATAGTATCACTTACTGAAGTTGTATCTTTTTTTGCTTTTTTTACTTCTTTTTCAAGGTATATAGCAAGCCATACTGGATTTTCTTTAGGTACTGAAAAAGATTTTATTCTCTCATATTTAAGAATAGTATCCTTTTTCATAAAATAAACAGCCAAAGAATCTTTAGGCAAATCTTCCTTTTTCTTTTTATCTTTTTTTGCTTTTCTTGTTACTGATTCAGGTGTTTTAATTCTATAAATAATAAAATCAGATAATGGTGAAATAATTGCCTTACATCCACGAGGAAAAGAGTCTAGTTTATTTGTTGTTGAATTCCACAAATAAAGCCACCCGTCACCTTTTTGAGGATTAATTTCATAACTTACCCATTTACCATCGTCGCTTATTATTTCATTTGTTA
>CAIQJL010000253.1 GCA_903872185.1 uncultured Bacteroidota bacterium
AACAAAAAGAATACCTGGTTCGTTTCTATTGTATGTTGACTTCATTATGACATCCCATAATTCATTAGCATTTTCATATGTTTTGTAAATTTTAATTGAATATCCGTTTTCAATCCATTTATCTATATTTCCATCCCAGGTTTTTTTATATTCTTCTTTATGTTTTACTCAATTTATTTCTACTTTTTTAATATTTGGTTCAACTCAAATTTGAATTTAAAATCCTTTTTTATGCTTGCCGGATTTCTATTCAATTTGCCTTACAAAAATATAAAGAAAGTATTAGGATGAATAATTAAAAATGAAAAATTAATAATGAAAGCGGAAGTTTGTTTTGTGCTTAAAGTAAAGTGATTTTCAATTTTGAATTACAAACAGCAAGTATTTGCCGCTTTGATAAGCAAACTTTATTACTTTAGTAAGTAAACCAAAACATTATCCCTTAACTTTATTACTTTATATTCTCAATTCACCCACCCCCTAAATCCAGAAGAGGGAAAAACAGAACGCTGATTTAGGCATTTAGCTGTTTAGTTGTTTAGGGGGAAGACCCAAGTCCCAAGGTGGCTTTTAGGCTATTAGACTTTTAGGCCTTTAGGGGGCGGGGCTCTAATTCCGAAAAAAAAACCTTACAGAAATATTGATGTAAACTTTTCAATAACCATAAGGGATAGCTGATTTTTTTGCGGACGCCATTGCGGACGCGTTAGGTTTATTTGCCTTTAAATATTTGCACAGAAGCTTTTTCTGGGTTACATTTGTTGCAAATTCGTTTAATAAAAATGACAAACAAAATTTCAAATATGACTATTTCGGAGCAGGAGATGTTTCCAAACATCTCTGAGATGTTTTGTGAAAACAATAGAAGTATTACTGAATTAAAGGAGAGTTTTATTTACATAAAGAGGAGTTTTATTCATTTAAAGGAGAGTTTTATTCATTTAAAGGAGAGTTTTATTCACTTAAAGGAGAGTATTATTCACATAAAGAGGAGTTTTATTCACTTAAAGGAGAGTTTTATTCACTTAAAGGAGAGTTTTATTCATTTAAAGGAGAGTTTTATTCACTTAAAGGAGAGTTTTATTCACTTAAAGGAGAGTTTTATTCACTTAAAGGAGAGTTTTATTAAAGTTTTTGGTTCTTGAAATGAAATGTGTAGTTTGCAAATCTAAGATAAATGCATCAATATAAGGAATATACGACACTGTCCCGTAAAGTGTGTAAGTTAGAAAAGTTGATTGATTCAACATTTCAATCTGGTGTCAAAAATAATCATAAATTGGTTATAAATAATTCCCCACTTTCTGATAGGTTGTGTCCATTTTTTTGTTGCTTCTCTAATAGCCAAATATGTTGACTTTTGAACTGCCTCATCCGTTGGGAAAGAGAGTTTGTTTTTGGTGTATTTTCTTATTTTTCCATTAAGGTTTTCTATTAAGTTTGTTGTATAAATTATTGTTCTTATTTCAACAGGGAATTCAAAGAAAGCGGTTAAATTATCCCAGTTATTATTCCAGCTTTTCACGGCATAAGAGTATTTACTCTTCCATTTTTTGGAGAAATCATTAAAGGCTGCTCTTGCTGCTTCTTGTGTAGGGGCCGTGTAGATTTCTTTCATGTCTGTTGTGAATTCTTTTTTATCCTTCGAAACAACATATTTCATTGCGTTTCTTATTTGATGAACTACACAAATTTGAGTTATAGATTCGGGGAAGACAGTTATGATTGCATCCGTAAATCCCTTTAAATTATCGGTGACGGTAATTAAAATATCTTCAACTCCTCTGGCTTTCATATCAGTAAGAACTGCCAACCAGAATGCAGCTGATTCGTTTTTGCCAAGCCATATACCAAGAACTTCTTTTAAACCATCTCTGCGTAAACCAACTGCAATATAAATGGTCTTTCTTATAACTTTTGAGTTTTCTCTAACACTAAAACTAATCCCATCCATCCAAGTTATCAGATAGATTGATTCTAAAGGTCGGTTTTGCCAGGCCACAATATCATTACTTATTCTATCTGTGATTCTTGAAATGGTGGAAGTGGAAGTCTGAAAACCATACACTTCTATAATCTGCTCTTCAATATCACTATTGGACATCCCTTTTGCATAAAGAGACACTATCACATTTTCAATACCTTCAAGCATGTTTGTTCTTTTAGGTATTATAATTGGATTAAATGTCGAATCCCTATCCCGAGGAACTTGTATTACGGATTCCCCTAGTGTAGTCTTGATCCTTTTTGAGGTATGCCCATTCCTGTAATTGCTAAGCTCAGATTTCCGATGCTTATCATAGCCTAAATGAACATCCAGCTCTCCTTCTAATAATTGCTCTAATCCCCTTTTGTGAATTTGATTCACAAAATCATTTAACTCATCTAACGACTTAAATTGCTTTAAAAATTCACTCATTAATAATTCTTCTTTTTTCATGTTGTGTGCGTATATTTTAAGTTTATAATAGTACTAAATAAAAGTTATTTCCGAAAATATTTTTCTGACCTTTTTGAATTAGGTCAAAAATATTTTCAGAATAACTTTTCTAACTTACACACTTTATGGGATACTGCCATCAGTAATGAAAAAAATGAACTTCTTTAGTTTACACACTTTATGAGATAATGCCTTGAATTTGGATTTTGGGTCTTGGGTATTCTTCATTCCCTACTGTTTAACCGGCTTGTGTTTTTACTTCTGTCCTTTGTTTTATCGCTTCAATGATTATATCGTTCGCTTTAGTCTTTTGATTTATCGCTTCATCGATTATATTGTTCTCTTTAGTGCTTTGATTTATCGTTCCATCGAT
>CAIQJL010000254.1 GCA_903872185.1 uncultured Bacteroidota bacterium
ATAATTATATATATACTGATTTCATTAGCAGTTTTGCATAGAAAACGAAGTATAAAGGCAATCTCAAATAATTATTACTTACTTTTAAACTCAACTCCTATATTTTTACAAATAAGTTGAGTAACTTCTCTCGAGTTTTTTATTACAACTGGCAATCCACCACCCGGTGTATTCCAATGACTAGAATAATAAAAATTATTTAATCCTTTTATTTTAAACCCAACTGGTGAAGATGCAAGAAAGTTTTTTCCAGGCAACCAACCTTGGGTACTTCCTTTCCAATTATTAGTATACCTGAAAATTGTTGCAGGACTGGCAATATCGATCATTTCAATATCTTTCTGAAACTGCCCTATTTGATTCTCTAAAGCTTCTAATATTTTTTTACTAAATTCATTTTTAGCATTATTATAGCTTTCTATATTTTCATTTCTAAGATTAATCCAATAATCTCCATTTTTTGTATACAAACTAACGGAAAGTAATGATTTTCCTTTAGGAGCAATAGTTTGATCAAAATTTGATATCCTTAATTCTAATCTTTTGTATATTGTTCCATCCGGAGAAACAATTGGGTTACTCAATGGGAATCTTGAAAAATGAGGGAGACTATTATAATCTTTGTTTACACCATATGAAAAAAGTATTGCAGAAAAAAAGACTTCCATTTTCTTTTGCTCGCTTAGCTGAATAATATTCTCATCAACATATTTCCCTTTAAGAGCATTAAAAATAGTATAATACCAATCGGCAGTTGATAATGTAAAATCTGAATTAATTATTTTATCGTTGTTATAATTTAATCCCACAGCCGAATTATTTTCTACAATAACATTATTTACATTAGAATTAAAATTAATTTTTCCACCCAAAGAAATATATTTTTCTTCTAGCTTTTTTGTAAAACTAATTGAGCCACCTGCAGGATAACCAGCACTCTTCTTATCATAATAAGCATGAGGTAGTGTAAATACCAGCATTTTTACTTCTTCTTCATCATACAATAAGTTAAAAGCTTCTTGTAAAAATAAATTTTTAAACTTTTTCGCAAAAGTCATATTAGTTTCTCTACTCCATCTATAAAGCAAAGGGAAAACTTCAAAATATTTAATCATTCCAATTCCCTTAACAACAGACTTAATAAATGGTAGTTTTTCACTTATCGGAGGCAAATCGTATTTTTGTAAAAGTCTTATCCTTTTAATAAACTTGACTATTAACGCAGTATCTTCAGGAGATAAATCAATTAAATAGCTTTCAAGCTTATCGAGATTTGTATAAAAATGAAAAACATTGTCTCCATACTTATCTTTATTTTTGCTTAACTGAATATCTATTCTTAAATCATGATTTATAAATTCTATAGATTCCATATTTAATAGCTCCGACCACATTTTGTAAAAGGAGCTACCTTTATCAGAACCCATTATCCAATGTGCACTATAGTTTATGGTATAACCATTCCTTTTCCAGCTGGTACATAGCCCTCCGGAATTTGAATGTTTTTCGAAAATTTCAGTTTTAAATCCATTCATTTGCAAATAACATCCTGCAGTAAGTCCGGATATACCTGCGCCAATAATATTA
>CAIQJL010000255.1 GCA_903872185.1 uncultured Bacteroidota bacterium
TAACACTATGTTAGAATTTAGCAGGCTGTTATGGGCAACTTGACACAGAAAACAAAAGTCAAACCTTTTAACGGTTTGACACCAATTGCAAGCAATTGCCTGCCAAATCCAACATGCCAACGTTATATGCGATTTTTACAAAAAAACTAGCCTTGTAGACAATTTTTAGACAATCTTAAAATAATTCAAAAAATAGTTGCACTTTAGGACAACATTTCGTATCTTTGTATCGTGAGCAAAAAACAGAAACAGCGAACTATAATTTTTTACAAGGAATATTTTCAAGAGTTCTTTGTGACACAGCGAGATAAGGTGAAGGATAAAATAATCTGGACCTTTGAATTGATAGAAGAACTTCATAGAGTTCCTGAGACTTATCTTAAACACATTGAGAATACGGATGGACTCTTTGAAATTCGGGTGCAACAAGGAAGCGATATTTTTCGGATTTTCTGTTTTTTTGATCATGGTCAATTGGTAGTTTTGGCAAATGGTTTTCAAAAGAAAACGCAAAAAACGCCTAAACAAGAAATTGAAAAAGCACTTAAAATAAAAAAGGAATATGAAAACGAAAAAAAGTAAAATAATGACTCTTGACCAGTTCAAGGACTTAAACTATGGTAAACCTGGTACAAAAAAACGTGACGAACTTGAGGAAGGTTACGAAGATTTTAGACTTGGTGCTTTAATTCACGAAGCCAGACTTGAGAAAGGACTGACTCAAGAAGAACTTGCCGAAAAAATCGGAACAACTAAATCGTACATTTCTAAAATTGAAAATAACATTAAAGAAGTTCGCTTTTCTACTCTCAAAAGAATAATTGAGCTCGGCTTAGGTGGACAATTGCAACTATCTATCAAATTCTAGTTTTTCTTCCGACAAATAAAAAACCGCATATAACACCACCTACCACAACACCGTGCAGTCATTGTCACCTTGACAAAGACTGCATTAAAAATGCGTGCAGCGGTTTGACAATTTCTGCTCGAAATTGCACGGTGTTGGGTAGCTTGAACCGTTATAGCTCATTTTAAGGACAAGAAAAGCTCACATTGTATTATTTTTTGAGCTATATTTATTATATTTGTGAGCTTAATAATAAAAACATATGTTAAATACAAGAGAAACTGAGATACTTGGCATAATTAAGAAAAAAGTTGAATGTTCCTCAAAAGAAATTCATGAGACTTTTTCAACTTCAATAAGCTATGCAACAGTAAAAAGAATCTTGACAAAGTTAGCTATTGAAAATTTAATTTTAACAAAAGGACAAGGGAAAGGAACAAAATATCTAATCTCTCCTGCTTATGAATTGCTAGAACCAATTGATATTGAAAAGTATTACAAAAAAGAGATAGATGAAAGAAAAATTAAAGACAGTTTTAATTTAAATCTGATCACAGAAGTACTAAGTAAGGTCTGTATTTTCACAGACAATGAATTAATAAAACTAACCACCCTACAAAAGGATTATAAAAAAAACATATCACAAAATACTGAATCTGAATATAAAAAAGAGTTAGAACGATTAGCTATTGATTTAAGTTGGAAATCGTCTCAAATAGAAGGAAACACATACACATTATTAGAAACAGAACGATTATTGAAAGAAAAGGAAACAGCCTCTGGGAAAACAAAAGAAGAAGCTATAATGCTATTGAACCATAAAGAAGCAATTGACTTCATAATTGAAAATAACGATTATTTGACACCTTTAACAATTTCGAAAATTGAAGATATTCATAGCATTTTAATAAAAGAATTAGCAATAGAAAAGAATATACGAAAAAGAAGAGTTGGTATTTCAGGTACTAATTATCGTCCATTAGATAATGAGTTTCAAATTACCGAAGCAATGACAAATATGTGTAGCTTAGTAAATAAAAAAGAAAACGTATTTGAGAAAGCATTATTAATATTGATTTTAATATCATATATACAACCATTTGCTGACGGAAACAAACGAACTGCTAGAATTGTAAGTAATGCTATTTTAATGAACAACAAATGTTGTCCAATATCCTATAGAACAGTTGATTCAATTGAATATAAAAAAGCAATGCTATTGTTTTATGAAAAAAATAATCTAACAACGTTTAAAGAAATATTTATTAATCAATTTGAATTTGCTGTAAATACTTATTTCTAAAGCAAAATAAAAACGAGCTATAACACTATGTTAGAATTTAGCAGGCTGTTATGGGCAACTTGACACAGAAAACAAAAGTCAAACCTTTTAGCGGTTTGACACCAATTGCAAGCAATTGCCTGCCAAATCCAACATGCCAACGTTAGGGGCAATTAATAAAAATGAAGAAAACTATCAGACTTTTATTGACTTTTTATAGAAGTTATTTTATCGCTGCCTTTTTAATAACTTTATGCTGCCTTCATATTTATAGAGTTTATGGAATTGAAACTTTTGTAGTTTTGTTTTGGTTCAAAATAATTACTCTTGGACTAATTTATTTTTTCATAAAAACTTACAAAAACAAAGAATTCTATTACTACCAAAATTTAGGTGTTTCAAAATTTAAATTATGGACTTCAACAATTTCATTTGACTTAATTTTGTTCTTTGTTCTAATATTCATAGTACATAAAATTAGATGAGACATATATTTGAAGCAGATAGTATTCAATTAGAATTTGGAAAAAAAAGAATTCTATCAGGTATTTATTTCAAATGTGAAACAGGTTCAATAACTGGAATGTTAGGTAGAAATGGTCAAGGTAAAACATGCCTCATGAATATTGTTTATGGCAACTTGACACCTTCTAACAAATCCGTTCGCTTTGACAATGTGACGATTTCTGAGGCATATAAACGACCTGACCTATTAACTTATTTACCTCAAAATAATTTCATACCTGGTTTTCTTTCATTAAAAAGAATATTTCTAGACTTTAATCTTTCGTTTAAAGACTTTGAGTGTTATTTCCCAGAATTTAAAGAAAAAGAAAATACATTAATTAGAAAATTGTCAGGTGGACAAAGACGTTTAATAGAAGTTTATGTTATAATTAAATCAAAATCTCAATTTTCAATGCTAGACGAACCTTTTTCACATTTAATGCCATTGCAAATTGAAAAAATAAATGAAATATTAACAAATGAAAAAACAAATAAAGGGTTTTTAATTACCGATCATATGTATCGACATATTTTAGATATTTGCAGCGACATTTACGTTTTGACTGATGGCAGCATAAAACTGACAAAGTCATTGGAAGAAATAGAAAATCTTGGATATTTAAAAAATTAACAGCCCCTAACACACGCTTGGCAAAACCTGGGCGGGCGGTGGCAACTTGACAAAATTAACAAAATACAAACCTCCCCGCTACTTGACAAAATCTGCTACTAATCGCCCAGATTTTCCAAGCGCACCTCGTTATGCTTCATGTGTAGAGAGAAAAACGCCTTAAATTAGCTTGTGTTTTAATAAAAAATCTACTATCTTTGTGTAGAATAACTTATGCCAAACTTATATATCATAGCGGGTTGTAATGGAGCTGGTAAAACGACAGCTTCATATACTGTTTTGCCTGAAATGTTGAATTGTAAGGAATTCGTTAATGCGGATGAAATTGCAAAAGGAATTTCTCCATTCCAGGCTGAGAAAGCATCAATTGATGCTGGAAAAATTATGCTGACTCGTATTCAAGAATTGATTAAATTACAAGTAGATTTTTCATTTGAAACTACATTATCAGCCAGACACTTCATTAAATTAATTAATGAAGCACAAAATAAGGGGTACTTTGTGACTTTAGTTTTCTTTTGGCTTAATAGTGTTGACTTAGCAATTCAACGAGTTAAAATACGAGTAAGTGAAGGAGGACACAATATACCAGAAGATACAATTAGAAGAAGGTATAAAACAGGCATTTCAAATTTGATAAATAAATATATTTCTATTTGTGATTATTGGATAATTGTAAATAATTCTGAAGGACCTTTTAGTTTAATTGCTGAAGGACTAAATGACACAGAAGTTGAAATTAAAGATCACAATATTTGGAATAAAATAAAATCACAAGCTAATGAATAACGAAAAAATTATAGAATTACGTGAAAAAATTCTAAAAGGAATTGAATTAGCCTTTGAAAAATTAATTATTACAAAACAAAGGAATAACGGCAACTTTGTTTATTCGAAAGACGGTAAAATTATTATTGTCAAGGCTAACGAATTGACAAAATAACACACGAAAGCATAACACCACCTACAACAACACCGTGCAGTGTTGTGCAATTTGACAATTACAACAAATTACATTTTTCTTAGTATCTTGACACTCACTGCAAATAAATGCACAGTGTTGTGTAGCTTAAATCGTTATGCTTCATGCGAAAAATAAGACAACTTGACTTTAGAAATAAATTTTATTTTTTAACAATTTCTTTGTATCTTAGCTAAATGAAAAGGAAGAAAACCAAAGGACTTGATTTTATCGTCGACAAATTGACTAATTCAATTGAAAATACTTCTACTGGAGAAGTTTTTGACACAGAAATAGTTAAATTAACTATCAAGTGTTGCCCAAATTAAAAAATCTAGTTGGGTATTCGATTGGACTAAAGAACTCAAGGATAAAAGTAAAACAGTTTATAAACTCACAACGACAAATAACCCAACCATTATTCAGGGACTGCTAAGTATTGAAGATAAGCAAGATCATATTTTTATGCACTTGATAGAGAGTGCAAAATTTAACAAAGGCAAAGCCAAAATATATTTCGGAGTTCCTGGAAACCTTGTTGCTTTTGCTTGTAAAATTTCGGTTGACAAAGGTTACGAAGGATTTCTAGCATTTGATGCTAAGTCTGAGTTGATTAAACACTACGAACATTCACTTGGAGCAACTCATTTCCGTGGACTACGCATGTTTATTCAGACAAATGCTGCAATAAAATTAATTTCACAATATTTTAAATCATAAAATTATGGGACTTATTAAAGAACCAAGAGATGTTGACTTTACTGTAAAATCTGAACCATGGACTGAAGAAGAACTTGCTGACTTCAGAAAACTGATGAAAGAAATAAAAAGTAAAAAAAATAAGATTAGACACCCTTTGACAAAATCTAAACGGAAAAGAGATTTAGTTTGACTTAACTGACAAAATCGCACGAAAGCATAACACCACCTACCACAACACCTTGCAGTTACGGGCAACTTGACACGTGTAACATAGTTCAATTTATTTAGCGGTTTGACAACCTCTGCAAGAAATTGCACGGTGTTGTGTAGCTTCAATCGTGTGTGTCTTGAATCGAAGAGAATTTAACGTTCTTAACGAATGCTGTACAAAAGATGGAAGACTCTTACTAATTTTTGTAATTGTGTGGAGGTCGAGCGAACAGACTGGCTAACATTTTAAAAAAAATGAACAAGAGAATTGGTCTTCCGCAGACGCTTTTCAGGAGGAGTTTGCAAACCACCTTATGCTGCATAGAACGGAAACTTTCTTTGTGGTGAACGATAAGGAAAAGCGAGAGCAAGACTCTTGCAGGTGAGTATTGTCGAGCTGAATAGAGTGAACCAGCGACTGAAGCCTCGTAAAGCGATAAACGGTGTCGAAAGCGGGTAGTTACGTTTGTACCCGTTACCAAGTGTAACAGAAACCTGATTACCGGTTACACGACATCCGGGGCAAAGCTGTCAGGAAGGCAATACAGGGTTTTGTACGGAACAAGAGAAGTCGCTATAGTTCTGTTAACCGAATAGGGAAGCAGACATACAGGGAAAGTATGATATAGCGGCGGCGGACTAAGCCGTAGTAGTGATGAAGTCGCTGAAAGGCGATGGAGCAAAGGGCTTAGCCTGTTCAGTTTCAAAATTACCAACAACCGAAAGGGATGATTGACTATTACGAAACAAAATCACAACCAATTACCAGATACATGGTAATACAGGCATATAGGAAAGTGAGAGCCAACAGGGGAAGTTCTGGCATAGACCAAATGAGTTGGGATGACTTAGACAAAGATTTAAGCAAACAACTTTATCAGCTATGGAACAAACTAACCTCTGGCAGTTACTTTCCAAGCCCTGTAAGAGAAGTCGAAATCGAGAAGAAATCGGGAGGAGTGCGTAAACTAGGCATTCCAACAATTTTAGACCGTATAGCTCAAGCTGTAGTAAAAACACATCTTGAGCAAATAGTAGAACCCTATTTTCATAAAAGTTCTTTTGGCTATCGTCCTCGTAAAAGCTGTCATCATGCAGTAGAACAGGCAACGCATAATGCGTTGGATTATCACTGGGCTATTGACTTAGATATAAAAAGCTTTTTCGATACCATAGAGCATGAGCTACTAATGAAAGCAGTAAGGAACTACTGTAAGGATAAGTGGGTAATAATGTATGTTAATAGATGGTTAAAAGCAGGCACATTACAAGCAGATGGAACTTATGTTGACCGACTAACGGGTACGCCACAGGGTGGAGTAATTAGCCCGTTGTTAGCCAACATCTTTCTGCACGTTGTGTTTGACAAATGGATGGAAATAAATCATCCTGAAAAACCATTCGAGAGATATGCCGATGACATAATAGTTCATTGCCTATCTGAAAAACAGGCAACCTATGTATTGTCTGAAATACGAAAACGCATGACTAAATGTAAGCTAACATTACACCCATTAAAAACTAAAATAGTTCAGCTACGAGGCGAAGTTGTAAAGAAATATCCTCGCAGTTTAGATTTTCTTGGTTTTACGTTGCGTCCGTTTTGGTGCAAGACAATAAAAGGACATCAATTAATGGTTAGTTCCTTTATAAGTACAAAGTCGGTAAGCGCTGTATTGGATAAGTTTAACAAAAAGAAAATTCATAAGAGAAGAATCTCTTTAGAAAAACTTGCTGAAGAACTAAACCCAATAATACGTGGCGTAATTAATTATTACTGCAAGTTTTGGGCAGGGCATACCCGTAGAATATGGTATCAATTAAATAAGCTACTAATAAAATGGGTAAAGTGGGAGAAAGGATTATATAAGATGGCAGCAATAGCTTGGCTTCAGAAAAAGAGCAAGGAAAATCCTCGACTCTTTCACCATTGGGAGTTGGTACTTCCATAATGTTTGCATACATTCGTGATTGAACAGGAAGAGCCGTATGAAGCGAGAGTTTCACGTACGGTTCTGTGAGAACGCAGAGGTGAGATTCCATTGCGTGACTCGACTA
>CAIQJL010000256.1 GCA_903872185.1 uncultured Bacteroidota bacterium
AAGATTTGGTAAAAATTCTGGAGCAAATTCTTCGGCATATTTTACCCATCCAGGACAACAACTTGTTATCATTGGAAGAGTTCCGCCATTTACAATTCTATGGATTAGTTCAGCAGATTCTTCCATTATTGTTAAATCGGCAGAAAATGAAGTATCAAATACATAATCGAAACCAATTTTACGCAAAGCAGCATTCATAATTCCGTTTAAATCCTCGCCAGCTTTTAATCCAAGTTCTTCTGCAATTGAAACTGTAATTGATGGAGCATATTGAACAACAACTGTTTTGTTTGTATGAGCCAATGCTTCTAAAATTTCAGGGAAGTGATCTTTTTCGGTAAGTGCTCCTGTTGGACACACCATAATACACTGTCCGCAATTAACACAGCTAGAAGTGTTTAGTCCTTTGTTAAACGTTGTTCCAATTTCAGATTTACTTCCACGATAAAGAATATCTATTGCGTTTACATTCATGATTTCGTCGCAAACTCTAACGCATCGTGCACATAATATGCACTTTGCAGGATCACGAACAATGCTAGCGCTTGATAAATCTAGATGATGAGTATTCTTTTTTCCTCTTATTCTTCTTTCTCTAACGTGATAAGTTTCTGCAAGATCTTGTAATTCACAATTTTTATTACGTGAGCAGTATAAACAATCATCGGGGTGATTTGAAAGTAAAAGTTCAACAATTGTTTTTCTTGACTCAGTAACTTTAGGAGAATTTGTAAGAATCTGCATTCCTTCTTCAACAGGGTATGAACAAGCTGTTATTAATTTTCCCGAGACTTTTTGTTCTACCACACAAATACGGCAAGCACCTGTAGGAATCATACCTTTCATATGACAAAGAGTAGGAATTTTTATTCCGTTTGCAGTTAAAGTATCAAGGAGGGTTTCTCCTTTTACTGCTTCAATCTTCTGATTATTAACTTCTATAGTAAAGTTCATTGTTTTTGATTTTAACTGTTCTTTGCTTTATAAAATTTCAATTGCATCAAACTTACATGCTTCAACACATGCACCGCATGAAATACATTTATCCTGAACCACAAAATGAGGAGTTTTCTTTCCTCCTATGATTGCACCGCTTGGGCATTTTTTAGCACAAACAGTACATCCGGTACATTTATTTACGTCTATCTTGAAGATTCTTAATTCTGTACAGACTCCGGCTACACATTTACGATCAAAAATATGTTCTTCGTATTCGTGTCTGAACCATTTTAATGTGCTTAATACTGGATTTGGAGCAGTCTGTCCTAGACCGCAAAGTGATGTTTCTTTTATTACCGTACTTAGTTTTTCTAATTGAATTACTCCATTTATTCTTTCTAAGGCGCTGTATGAGTTGTCGTTACTTGGGCGCTTTGTTATCCCTTCAAGAATTTCCAACATTCTTTTGGTACCTTCACGACAAGGAATACATTTACCACAACTTTCACTTTGAATAAAATTCATAAAGAATTTTGCAATATCAACCATACAAGTTTCTTCATCCATTACAACCAAGCCGCCTGAGCCCATCATTGCTCCGGCTTTAATTATTGATTCATAGTCGATTGGAATGTCAAGATTAGCTTCGGTAATACAGCCACCAGATGGACCACCAATCTGAACTGCTTTGAATTTTTTATTGTTTTTTATTCCACCCGAAATTGAAAATAATACTTCGCGAATAGTTGTTCCCATTGGTACTTCAACTAATCCGGTGAAAGCAATTTTACCAGACATAGCGAAAACCTTGGTTCCTTTGCTTTTTTCGGTTCCAATTGCAGCAAATGCCTTGTAACCATTTTCCATAATTCCAGGGATATTTGCAAGAGTTTCAACATTATTAATAATTGTTGGTTTTCCAAATAATCCGCTTACTGCTGGAAATGGTGGGCGAGGGCGGGGCATTCCTCTTTTTCCTTCGATGCTGTTTAT
>CAIQJL010000257.1 GCA_903872185.1 uncultured Bacteroidota bacterium
ACAGTCCCAAAATAACATGGATTACAAATGAAACTTGCAGAACTTTAGTTCATAAATGGCGATCAGAAGAGCAAGCAATTTTAATTGGTACAAATACTGCGATTAATGATAATCCAGAGTTGACTGTTAGGTCGTGGGAAGGCAAAAATCCATTGCGTATTGTTATTGATCAAAATAATTGTTTGCCAAAAAACTTAAATGTTTTTAATGAAAAAGCTCATACGCTAATTATCACAGAAAAATCACCAGAAATAAAACATACAAACAATATTGAATTAGTCACAATCGCTTTTAGCGAAAATCTTATCGAAGATATTTTAAATGAACTTTATAAACGCAATGTTCAGTCTGTAATAATAGAAGGTGGTGCCCAAACATTAAATACATTTATTAATAAAAATATTTGGGACGAAGCCAGAGTTTTTACCGGTGACATAACATTTGGCAAAGGTTTAGCTGCACCAATTATAAACAAAGAGCCAATTTCTTCAGAAATGATACTGGAGAGCAAGTTGGAAATATATAAAAAAATATAGAATAACTAAATGTTTAAAAAAATAAAGGTTGATAAGGAATAAATCCATATCAACCTTTTAAATATTATATTTGAATAATGTTAAAAAGAGCGAATTGCACGAAAACGAGTTGAATTAGACTTAGTCCTGTTAGTTTGACCGCCAGTGTTATAATCCTGAACTATTGCATCGGTAGATCCAGATTCAGTAGAACTCCAATAGAAGTTGAAGGCTCCAACATAAAAACCTCCAATTGTAGTTCGATTTAAATATAATTTATTTAATTCATCGATACTTGGCAAATACCAATCACTATAACTTCCAATGGTTAAGTTAGAGCAAATTTCAGCAGCAATTCCAACCGTCGGACAACCAGTCACAATATCAATAGTATTTTGATTTCCTGTTCCTAATATTATTCCTCCGGCCCCGGATATTGCTGTGCCAAAACAACCCCATTCTGCAGTAGATTGATCGCTTGTTGCAGCAATAATACCATGACGGATGTTAGAATCATAACCAGGATCGCCAGGTTGTAAAAAATATGCAATTATTCCACCTTGATAACTATCACCAATAGTTAAATCATTAATACTACCATCTGACCATGTTGGAATTCCATTTTTATATTTTAATATTTGTCCGTTTAAACCAGAAGTAATATATACCCATGCAGTTCCATTCCAATATAGCATTTGACCCGGCGTTGTTCCAACAGGGGTATTAATTAAATCGTTATAATCGCCACTAGTTGCAACTTGTGAAAACATTGGAGCTCCACCAATATTAACCCATTCAACATAATTTGAGGTAATTGCATTAGGCACTGTTTCAAATTTCTTTCGTGGTGTCATTGCAGGATCAGAACTAATTGAAAATTCATAAAATACTTGAGTATTGAATTCAAAAACACCATACAAACTAGTACTAGCCGAAGTAATATCAATATTAAAAATTCCATTAATTACAGGAACAGACCATATATTTTGCCAGATTAAAGCACCACCAGTTTCTGTATTATACAATCGAACTGTAATTGCATAAACACCATTTAAAGGTTGACCATTGTTATCATATAGTTTTCCTCTATACATTAACGAGGGGGATATAGGTTGTATTCTGTAATTTGTAGAGGTTATTTCACCTAACCCTACTCCTTCTTTTTCTATTATTGTACCAGTTATATTGTCTGCAGTTTTTGCATGTAATGCAAAAGGAACACTTAATAATTCACTTGTACCAGTGATAGTGTAATTTGATAAACCATTTAAGTCGATTTCTGTTTTAATAAAATAAGGTCCATATGCCCAGCTGATAGTGTCAAATCCAGTTCCTCCACCAATTTCAATAGAAACTAATCCGTTTGTATTAGTTGTTGGAGTTTGAGTCTCAATATATACAAGAGTTATACCTTGCAAAATACTTACTTGCATTCCAACCTGTGTGCTTGTGACTAAAACGTTACTACTATTTCTAACAACAGCCTGATAGCTCATTTTTTGAGGTACTTGAGCGCTTGCCTGCTCATACAAGAACATAGTTGCAAATATTAATATTGCTACTATAATTATAAATAAATTTTTCATTTGATATTAGTTTTTAATTATTTTAAATATTCTTACTTCTACGTTGTTATTTATTACTTTTAAAAAATAATTAGCAGATACAAATGTGCTCATAACAATATTTGTTATGTTATTTTTAATTATTTTTGTATCAATAAGTTTTCCATTTATATCATAAATTTGATAAGTTAAATTTTCTTTGTTATAATTCTCAACTTTTAATTGTAAAAAATCATTTGCAGGATTTGGAAAAGCTGAAAGTATAAGGCTAATTTCTTTGAATTCATGAAGTCCGGTTAATTCCGAAATTTCGTAAGGTTGCTGTACGCCTTGCGATACCGAACTATTAGCGCCTCCTGTATTTGTTGTATAAACAATTTGGCCAACCGAATAACTTGCAGTTCCTTCTGTGCCTATTGCTTCTCCACCTGAAGTGTTAATTACTTGATGAATTTCCTGTGCTTGTAGTCCTATTAGCCCAAGTCCTAAAAAGAATATCAAACATAGTTTTAATCTTTTCTGTCGCATGTTTTAAACTCTTTAGATTATTTTTAAAATTACATTTATTTTAACGAAAACTACATGTATGTTATATTGCAAAGTATTAATATACAGAATATTACTAACATGCAGGATATATTACATACAAAGATATAAAAAATTGCGAATATATGTTATAAAACATTTAATCGAAAAATCAAACTCTTTTCAAGCAATTAATTTATAAGTATTTTGCTTTTCAAACAGTTTCAAATTCTTTCTTTACAAGAAGATTTCTATTATGGGATACATTTAATGCTCAATTTCAATATCATATTTGTCTAAAAGACCAATTATTCCTGATAAAGAAAATTTTGCTTTTTTAATTCGATTAATTTCAGGGTCAATAGAATAATTATAAGATGTAACAAAATCGGTTTTTTCAATTATTGTATTATCAAATGTCGCCCTTACAAAATCGCAATTGTCAAAAACAGAATTTGACAAATCACATTCAGTGAAATCTACTTCTTGTAATCTTGTATTTGTGAATGTTGTTTTTTTAATTTTTATTTTATAAAATGAACTGTGGTCGAGAAAACAGTTTATAAAACTAAATGAAAGTCCAAATGTGTTGCAGGTATTAAAAAGAATTCCTAACATTTTACAGTCTTTAAATTTCACGTCTCGTAAAGCTGTGTTATTTAGTATAACTAAGCTCAAATTACAGTTTAGAAACTCAGTGTCTATAAATATGATTTCAGATAAGTTTGAGTTAGAAAAGTCACAGTTTTTGAAAATACAATTTTCGTATTCACCTTTGCTTAGCATAGACTGAGAAAAATTTATTTTCTCAAATTTTTTTCCTTCAATATAAAGCCTTTCCATTTATGATATTTAGTTTTTTATTTAAAATTTCACGTTTTTCTGTATATGTATACTAACCCCGACAATTACTCTATGTTAATATATTTCTTTAAGTCGGAAATAAGAATTTTATTTAATTCTTCTTCTTTTTCGGGACTTGTTTCGGTAAACAGGAAGCCAAAGACGCCGTATTTTTTAATATCCATTTTTCTTAAAACCAATACTTTTTCAAATTCCATAACCAGCATGTCGTAATTAAAATCTTTTATTTCTTGAGGTGAATATCCAGAGTTATTATTTAGCACAATGTTGCTATATTTATTATTCCCTCTGCTTGCAAAAACTTTCTCCCAATCTGGTTTCTGATTCCTCATAAAATATTCGTACGAATTAATCCCGTATGCATACCAGGTTAAATCACCAGTAGAGCATATTCCTCCAAAGCGTAAAGGATTTACTTCAATAGGACAGATTCGACCTGTATCATCAATTCTTAACTCAACATGAGCAGGGAAATTTTTCAATCCCGTTTTATTGCCTATTGTTTGTAAAAAAAATTCGATATTTTCTTTATAAGTTAAAATTATTTCTTTTGAGGTTGTATAAACTCTATCGTTTATGTCGGTGCTTGATGAGAATTTGTGATGAAGAATATTTAATATTACAACTTCGCCAATATTATTGAAATAACAATCTACTGCATATTCCTCGCCTTTTATATAACCTTCAATAATAAAGGAAGATGTATTTAATACTTCTTTTGGGTAAATGATTTTCAGATTTTCGTATTTCAGTTCTTTTTTTGCGCTTTCCCATTCTTTTAAATTGTGTATAGTATGAACTCCTATGCTAAAAAAACCAACTGATGGCTTAATAACAAAAGGAAAGCGAATACCATCCAGACTTAATTTTTGAATATCTTCAATAGTAATTATTCTGAAAAATAATTCTGGGAAAGAGTCTTTTAATAATTCCCTGAATCTAAATTTATCTTTAAAAATCTTACTCTGGTTCGCCAGTTTGGAAGTCCCAAGGTTTTTATAGATCCATGCAGTACCATTTTCAGAATTTAAATAAAGAGGTGTTTCTGGTTTATTAATTAAAGTTTTAATGGCAACTTCTTCTGAAATCCAGTTCAATTTTTCATCAGGAATTAATTCTTTTGCCTCTTTAGTTGAAATAACATGAAAGTTATTATCTTTTAAAGTCTTTATTAAAAAGTCGGAAACGTAGGGATTATCTATTAAAAACATTTGAATATATTCTTTTACATTAATTATAATCCATAACTTTCTTTACCTAAAACCTCTGTCGCTTCCATCACGATCATTTTTACGTTTTCATCATAATTTGCCACTAGCTGTTTTAATGTATTAAATCTACTTTTATCAATAACTAAAAATATAATTTCCTTATGTTCTGTAGCACTTAAACTACTTCCACTAACAATAGTTCCTGTTACCCCTAAAGTTTTGGTAATTATATTACTAAGCTCATTTAAATTATTTATTGAAGATATATGAACAATTTTTTGATTTGAAGCACCTATCAAAACAGTATCAATTAACTTAATCGCTACAAATATACTCATCAAACTCCAAAGCGAAATCTCAATATTTTTAAAATAGATACCAGCAAAAATTACAATGATTCCATCAAGCACTAAAACTATTGTGCTTGTTTTAATTGAGGTTTTTGATGCAACTATTTTTGCTAGTATAGTACCGCCACCTGCAGATGCTCCTCCTTTAAAAACTAGTCCAAGTCCAACTCCTATGGCCAAACCACCATACAGTGTTGCTAAAAGCAAATTATTGCTCAGATTTGGCAAATGAATTACTACTGTAAATATGTCAACAAAAAATGAAATCAACAAAATACTAATTGCAGTTTTTATAGCAAAAATTTCACCTAAATACTTTACTCCAATAATTAATAATGGAACATTAATAAGCAGAAATAAAACTCCAATAGGCAAATTAAAAACATAATGCAATAAAATAGCTAAGCCAGCAGCTCCCCCGGTAGCAATATTATTTGGAGCCAAAAATGCAACCACCCCAAAAGCAAGTGACATGCTGCCAATAAGAATAAAGCCGTAATTTAAAATCTCGATTTTTATATTTTTTTTCATTTATTTTTTATTTACTTAACCTATAAAAATGAATTTCTTTAATAGGCTCAAAGCCTAGTTTTTGAGCTAATTTATATGAACTAATATTTTCCTTTAGGCAGGCCCAGATAGGTTCGTAATTATTTTTAATACAGTAATCTATAAGTGCAGAACAAGTATGTTGTGCCAGGCCTTTACCGCGAAATGCTGCCAATGTTTCTATTCCGAATTCCAATTTATCGTCGTGGATAAATGATGAATATGCAGTAGATGCCAATTTGTTTTTATGAAACAAACTAAAACCGACACCCCTCTTTTCAAAATGCTCTCCATCCTTCCAAAAATAAGCTGGCACTACAGTTCCTTTAATATCATTGAACATTTTGGCATCGGTGCGAACAATGTGCATGCAAGAGTAATCATTTTCTTTTCTGAAGGCTTTATATTTTTTCGGATCGAATTTAAAATTAACCCGCGTATTAAGTTCTATGATTCCTTTTTCCTTTTTTGTTTTATTTTTAGCAGAAGATATAATACAATCTTTAAAAAGATCCTGCAAAACATTATCCCATGTACCCGGATATGCCTGCATCCATTCATGATTTTTTCTTTCCTTATTTTTGTTTAATGCATAATCGTAAAGCCAGGTATTGAATTCGGGATTGTTACAATCGCCATATAACAATGACATTCCATAAGGATGAATCACAAAAAATGTTTGAGGATTATTATAATTATCAACATAAACTTTTCCAGGTATACAGTGTTCTATTACCGAACGGGCAAATAAATTATTTATAGTTACCTTAAGTAAGTTTGGTGCCAGAGCATTATAACGGTTTTTATCAAGGAGTTTCATTTTAAAGTAAAATTTAAAAATTAAATAACATTACAAAAATGTCTGAAACTACTTAACAACCTACTTTTGCTTGCTGTGGATTTAAAGCCGCTAATAAAATTATTTTTTGTTATATTTTTTAAATTTCGCATATCTGCATGAAGTTTTGATAGGTGGTGTTAATGCCTTATTTACATTTTTTAAATCCCGGGCAATTTTTATCATTACCATTTTTAACCCATGCTGTTTTAGCTTTTTTTGTTTTTTTATTTCCGTATGTGTGCGAAAGTGTTGGGTCGGTTGCCTTACATGAAAATAAAAAAAGTAATATTATAAAAAAAAGATTTATGTTACTATTTATTTTCATGCTAATGTCATTAAACAGAAGGTGTAATATTATGCAAATTACAAAACAATTGCCTTCTATGCAAATAAAAAAACCGCCCTTTTGAGGCGGTTTTAATAATATAATATGTTGGATTAGTACATTCCATCCATTCCGCCGCCACCTTGCATTTGAGGCATAGCTGGTTTGTCTTCTTTAATTTCGCCAATTACACATTCTGTTGTTAAGAACATTCCTGCTACAGAAGCTGCATTTTCTAAAGCAATACGAGCAACTTTAGTTGGATCGATTACACCTGCTTCAAAAAGATTTTCATATTTTTCTGTTTGAGCGTTGAATCCGAAATCACCTTTTCCGTCCATTACCTTATGAACAATAACTGAACCTTCTAATCCAGCATTAACAACAATCTGACGTAATGGTTCTTCTAAAGCTCTTTTCACTATTTCGATACCTGTTTGTTCGTCTTCGTTTGAACCTTTTACTTTTTCAAGATCTTTAATAGCTCTGATAAAAGCAATACCGCCACCAGGAATAATACCTTCTTCAACAGCTGCACGTGTTGCACTTAATGCATCATCAACGCGATCTTTCTTCTCTTTCATTTCAACTTCAGTTGCTGCACCAATATATAATACTGCAACTCCACCGCTTAATTTTGCTAAACGTTCCTGTAATTTTTCTTTATCATAATCAGAAGTTGTGTTTTCAATCTGAGCTTTAATTTGTTTAACACGACCTTTAATATCAGAATCTTTACCACCACCGCTAACAATAGTTGTGTTTTCTTTATCGATACTAATATTTTTAGCTTTTCCTAGCATTTCTAAAGTAGTAGTTTCTAATTTAAAACCACGTTCTTCAGTAACTACTGTTCCGCCTGTTAATATAGCTAGATCTTCTAACATCTCTTTTCTTCTGTCACCAAAACCTGGAGCTTTTACAGCAACAACTCTTAATGAACCACGAAGCTTGTTAACTACTAATGTCGCTAAAGCTTCACCATCGATATCTTCAGCAATAATAACTAAAGGACGACTTGATTGAACTGCTGCTTCTAAAATAGGAAGCAAATCTTTCATTGCAGAAATTTTCTTATCGTGAATAAGAATGTATGGATTTTCCATTACACATTCCATTTTCTCGGTATTTGTTACAAAATATGGAGAAATATAACCACGATCGAATTGCATACCTTGAACTGTTTCAACATAAGTTTCAGTTCCTTTTGCTTCTTCAACTGTAATAACACCTTGTGTTGTTACTTTTTTCATTGCTTCAGCAATTAGCTTTCCAATTGTAGCATCGTTATTTGCTGATACTTTTGCAACCTGCTCAATTTTATTATAATCATCATTTACTTTGCGAGTTTGCTTTTTTAAATTAGCAATAACTGCTGCAACAGCAATGTCGATACCGCGTTTCAAATCCATTGGATTTGCACCTGCAGTAACATTTTTTAAACCTACAGAAATAATTGATTGTGCTAAAACTGTTGCTGTAGTTGTTCCATCACCTGCATTGTCTGCAGTTTTTGAAGCCACTTCGCGTACCATTTGTGCGCCCATGTTTTCAAAAGTGTCTTTCAATTCAATTTCCTTTGCAACTGTAACACCATCTTTTGTAATTTGAGGTGCACCAAATTTCTTTTCGATAACTACGTTACGACCTTTTGGTCCTAATGTTACTTTTACTGCATTTGATAATTTATCGATACCTCTTTTTAAAGCCTCACGAGCATCAATGTTATATATAATTTCTTTCGCTGCCATAATTAATTTTTATTTTTTAAATTATTTTTCTAAAACTGCTAACACGTCTGATTGTCTCATAATGAGGTATTTGTCTTTGTCAAGTGTGATTTCTGTACCTGCATATTTTCCGTAAAGTACAACATCACCAACTTTTAATTTCATTTCTTCGTCTTTTGTTCCTGTTCCAATAGCCATAACTTTACCTTTTTGAGGTTTTTCCTGTGCTGTATCTGGAATTATAATACCTCCGGCAGTTTTTGTTTCTGCAGGTTGAGCTTCAATTACAACTCTGTCGGCTAAAGGTCTGATCTTGATTTTTGCCATGATTTATTTTATTTAGTTAAACAATTATTTTTTTTATATGACAGCCCTTATTCTAATTTTATGCCATCAAAAATTTTAACAAAGAAAGCGACAATTTTACAATATTGTTAGTTAATAAAAACAAAAAATGTCAGTATGTGTGACATACTGACATTCTTTTTATAAAGTATAAATTTATTTTTTTACAGGTTGAGCTGCACCAGCAGCAGGCATTGAAGGTACATCATTTTTTGGGCCAGGCATTGTATTTACCTGATCTTCAATTTTAGATTTATTAGGATCAATGGTTTCGCGAGGAATGGTCATACTTGCTAAAACCGAGAATACTAAAAGAGCACCAGCAAGGTACCATGTGGCTTTTTCTAAAAAGTCGGCTGTACGGCGAACACCCATAATTTGACCAGAAGATGCAAAGCTGGAAGTTAATCCACCACCTTTTGAATTTTGAACTAAAACGATAAGAATTAGTAAAACACAAACGATAAAAATTAGAACGATAACTATGTTGTAAATCATATTAAGTTGATTTATTGATTACTATTTTGTTTCTTAGTTTTTAAAATAAGGTTTGCAAAGTAAATATTTTTTTCGGGATATTGCAAAGCTAATTTCTCATACATTTTAATCGCCTTATCATTCAAACCTTGCTTTGCATATATATCTGCCAATGATTCAGACACTAGCTCAATTTCATTATGTGAAATTAATGACTCTTTTTGTTCTAAATTTGATGTTTCTGATGCTATTTTGAAGCTTAATCTTGGTTCAGATTTAATAAAAGCCTCTATTAAATCGGGGTGAGTTTTTGATTTTGATACTTTTTTTAAATCCATTGAAATGAAATCAAGCCATTTTTCAAAAGGCATTGAAATCTGTTCAAGGTTTTCTGTTTTTTCAGTTTCTGTTATAATCTCTTTTTCGAGTAATGAATTAATGTCGTATGCTGGTTGGAATATAGGTGAATCTTCAACTAAGAAATAATCATTTACAATATTTTTATTTTCGTCAATTTTTTCTTCGCTAATTTTTGTTTCTTCAGAAACAGATTCCAAAGTAATTTCTTTTTCGTCTGAAACTATAATAACATGTTTAAAATTCTTAGTTAATAAAACTGGCTCAACTTCTTTAATTTCTTCTTTAAAATATTCTACTTCCTGAATTTCATTATACTTTGTTAAATCTTCTTCTTCGGTAAGTGCAATAAAACTATCCGCTGTTACATCTTCAATATCCGGTTTTATTTCGGCAATAATTTCTTCGGGTTTCTTTTCTTCAGTAGTAATAACGCTTTCAATTGTAACAACTTTAGATTTATGTTCGGCAATAATTTCATCTAATAATTTTTCTTCACTAACCACTGGTTTCTCTGATACAACTACCTGTTTTGCTACAATTTGTTCTGTTACCTGCTCTTTAGATTTTGCTCTTTCGGTATGAATTGCTGCTACTTTTTTAAGTATCATATCAGCAATACTTTGTTTAGCTGGTTCGGCTTTTATTATTTCTTTTTCAATATCTTTTTTCTCTATAATTTGTTGGGAAATAACAACAGGGAGAATAATTTCTTGTTCTTTATTTTCAACAACTATTACTTGTTCAGATGAGATTTCAATTTCTTTTTCAACCTTAGTAGCTTCTTCTATAGCCGTATTTTCAAGCAATTCCATTTCTTCTGGAATATTGGGCAATATGTTAACTTCTTCTGTTTTTGTTTCAGCAGCTTCTTTTATTTCGGTTATTTCAGATAATTGATTTAATTGAGAGTTTTCTGAAGTTTCTATATCAACTGTAATTTTAGGTATAATGTTAAGTTCTTTGACAGGATCTTTAATCTCTTCTTTTGTTTTATAATTTTCTGTTAAATTATTCTCATCTGAACTTATCGTGTTATCAATATTTAAAGTAGTTTTTTCTTCTTTAATTTCAATAATATTTTCTATGTTAATAGTATTGACAATCTTTTCTTCAATTATCGTATAATTGTTTCTTTCTGAAATATCATTAAATTTTGATTTTCCTTCATTAATTAATTCATATAAAACTTTGCGATTACCAGCATATGCAGAAACAGTTCTTAATTCTTCGTTATAACGATAATCATTTAATAAATGTAAATTTTTTAAATAGAGTAAGCGTGCTGATTGAAAATACGGGTAACGATTAACCAGCTCGTTTAATTCCGTTAGCGATTGGCCGTTAAGCGTATGCGGTTGTTCCAGGTATGTGTAAAATGAGTCTAAATTCATGTTTACCAATTTGTGAGTGCAGCATTAAAAACATCTTCGGTAAGTTTTTCAACAATTTGCTGAATAAGTTCTGTTTCAACAGAACTTAGCATTTTAGTACTTTCATAATCTGAAAACTGCGAAAAGGTTTTATCGAAATTAAGTTTTGGGTTTTTCTGATTTGTAAATTTAACACGAACGGCAATAGTAAGGCGATTTAAACCTGCAGTCTCATTTCCTTGAATCGCCATTGGAGTAGTACTGTAATTTGTTATTTCACCTTGAAAATCAAGATCAGCAGAACTGTTTATTAATTCCAAACTAGTTTGCGAAGTCATTCTGTTTTTAAGTGCTTCGGTAAAAACTGTGCTAAGTGTAGGTTGAAAAAGTGGTGCCTGATTTGGAAAAAACTGCACGCTAATTGTTTTCATTTCAGGAGAAAGTGATGCACCAGAAAACGAATAGCTTATTCTGCAACCAGTAAAACCAATTAATAAAATAAAAAATAATATAAAAGTAAGTTTGCCTATCATGCTATTCTCCAAGATTATATTCTTTTATTTTTCTATAAAGTGTCCGTTCTGAAATACCCAGCTCAGTAGCGGCTAATTTACGTTTTCCGTGATATTTTTCTAACGCTTTTATAATAAATTCTTTTTCTTTATCTCCCAATGAAAAAGATTCTTCTTCAAAAATCTCTGTGTCCTGAATGTTTTTGTGATTTACATTTGAAATGCGAATTGTGGGTTCTTGGTTTGGATTTATTATTGTCTGATTCTCATTAACAGTTGATGGATAGGCATTTTCCCTCATCTGAACATTTGCAATTCTGTCGTGCATAATATCATTAACTAATTGCTTTAATTCATTCATATCTTTTTTCATATCGAACAAAATCTGATATAGAATTTCTCGCTCAGAATTAAATGTTTTATTGTCTACTATATCTCCAGAAAATATTGCAGGAAGTTTAGAAGTAAATGCATCTGGCAAATATTTTTGCAATGTTTCTTCTGTTATTTCCTTTTCTTGTTCAATAATTGAAACTTGTTCGGTTATATTTTTAAGCTGACGTACATTCCCCGGCCATCCATAATTAGTAAGAGCCATTTGTGCACCCGGACTAAGCTTAATAGTTGGCATACGATACTTTTCGGCAAAATCACTAGAGAATTTCCTGAATAACAAAAGTGTATCTTCAGTTCTGTCTCTTAAAGGTGGAACAAAAATAGGAACGGTATTTAATCTGTAATATAAATCTTCGCGAAACCGACCCGATTGAATTGCTCTTGGAACGTCAACATTTGTAGCAGCTACAACTCTAACATTTGTTTTTTGCGATTGCGAACTTCCTACTTTAAAAAATTCGCCTGTTTCTAAAACGCGAAGTAATCTAACTTGTGTAGATAAAGGCAATTCAGCTACCTCATCTAAAAAGATGGTTCCGTTATGTGCCACTTCAAAATAACCTTTGCGTTTTTCGTGAGCACCGGTAAAAGAACCCTTTTCGTGACCAAATAACTCTGAATCAATTGTCCCTTCTGGAATTGCACCGCAATTTACAGCGATATAAACTCCATGCTTGCGGGGGCTAAACTGATGAATAATCTGTGGAAATATTTCTTTACCTGTTCCACTTTCACCTGTAATTAATACAGATAAATCAGTGGCTGCTACTTGCATAGCAATATCAATTGCTCTTGTAAGACCGGCAGAGTTGCCTATAATTCCAAAACGCTGTTTAACTTGCTGAATATCCATAACTCATAATCTCATTCATAACACAACTGACAAAATTACAAAAAGATTGACATATTGCCATGAAATTTAGTTAAGAGATTTTAAAGATTAGTTTTTTTTAACTGTTTGCTTTATTGTTTAAGTGTGAAAGCTTAAACCAGACCGGTACTTAATGAGATGGCGCATCGTAGTCCGCCATGACGATTTTTATTGTTTCGTAAAGACACGAAACACGGGAGTTGATTTATCGTTTTGGCGAGGACTCCAAAACTAGAGAGGTGGTGAATTGTTTTGGCGAGGACACCATAACAAGATAGGAACGAAAATAAGAATTTCACAAATATCTTATACTATTCCACTCATCAGATTTTCTAGGTAATGAAATTCAACACCATGAATTTTTTTAATGTTTTCTATTTGCGTTAATATTTCTTTATCGGGAGTATCTTTTGTGGTATGTTTAGTTCCTACTATCAAAACATTTTTAGGTGTATGTTCTGTTGAAATAAATTCAAATACTTTAGTTTTATAACCATAAGCTTCTAAAATTAAAGCACGAATTGCATCTGTTAAAATTTCTGCCTGTCGTTCTTTTAAAATACCATATTGACTTATTAATTTTAAATCATCTGTCGGATTCATTTGTTTACGAACCTGTTTATGACAACAAGGTGCACAAATAATAATTTTAGCGTTTAATTTGATTCCTCTGAATATTGCATCATCAGTAGCTGTATCGCAGGCGTGTAAAGCTATTAATAAATCAATTTTATTTAATTCAACTTCTTTAATTGTTCCTTGTTTAAAAACTAAATTTGAAAAAGAAGCTTGCTTTGCAATAATATTACAATCAGTTACAAGTTCTTTTCTCAGCTCAACACCTAAAATATTTGGTGATTTTTTTAATACGTTTAATAAATAATCATACAATGCAAATGTAAGATATCCTTTGCCTGCACCCATATCTACGACATTTATCTCATGATCTAAATTTGCATTTTTTAAAATTCCATCAATTATTTCGATATATTTATTTATTTGCTTGTATTTATCTTGCATGCTAGTTTTAACCTGCCAATCAGAAGTTGTAATTCCTAATTCTTTTAAATAAATATTATTATCGGCATTTATTATTCTGTTTTTAATCTCGTCATGCGTAAGAGTTGGTTTATCCATTATGCTTGCCACTTTTTTTCTTAATGATACTACGTTATTTTTATTTATTGATAAAAACCAATCATTAGTTAATGTATAAATGTCGGCTTGAAAAAAATAATTCAATAAAAGTTGTTCAATAATATTTTTGCTTTCGAATAATGTATAATTCTTTGTAATATCTTTTGTTGGATATCTATAAACAAAAGACAGTTTAAATTCCTCTTTAATTTTTATTAGCTTAGCTGTAACTGTATTTAAATCATTTATTTTTACACGCTTATTCATTAAAGTAAGTTTAACAAAGCTATTGTTTTCAACGCTTTCAATTAAAAAAGCTATGAATGTTTTTATATTATCTCCGTTCATTTTTTTAATTAAAATATTAATTCACTATATAAATATAACAACAGGAAATTTGGTCTATTTTTTAATCGCTTTCCAGATAAAATACACTGGAATTCCAATACAAACAATTATCAATCCAGGCCAGGTAAATTGAGGTTTGTATTTTATTAAAAGCAAACAAAAACTAATTCCCATTAAGATATATAAAATTGGTAATACCGGATAACCAAATGTTTTGTATGGCCTTTCTGCATCTGGTTGTTTTTTTCTAAGAATAAATATTCCGGCAATTGTTAATACATAAAAAATTACTACCACAAATGACACCATATCCAACAAATCTCCATATCTACCACTCAAACAAAGTGCAGAAGCCATAGCACATTGAATCCATAAAGCCCAGGCAGGAACAGAATTTTTATTGAGCTGGCCTGCTTTTTTAAAAAACAATTTATCATTTGCCATAGTATAGTATACTCTTGCACCAGCTAATATAAGTCCATTGTTACAACCAAAAGTAGAAATCATAATCATTATAGCAATAATAATTGTTCCACTGCCACCAAAGATAGCTTCAGATGCGCTCAATGCAACCCGGTTATCTTTAGCAAAGGCTAAATCATTCAATGGAACAGTTGCCAAATAAACAACATTTAACAACAAGTATATAATAGTTACTATTACGGTTCCTAACAATAAGCTTAATCCAATATTACGTTTAGGATTTTTTACTTCACCTGCAATAAATGTCACATTATTCCATGCATCGCTACTAAACATACTTCCAACCATTGCACTAGCGATTGCACCTAACGCTACAATGCTAACAAATGGCTCAAAATTCATACTGCCATCAACACTTTTTGTTAAGCTTTGGATTATCCACGGATTTTTCCAATTAGCACTCCAAATATCCCAATTAAAAGCAATAAAACCGGCAACAATCAACCCAAAAAGCGACAATAATTTTGTTGAAGTAAAAATGGTTTGAATGATTTTTCCTATTTTAATTCCCCTTGTATTAATGAAGGTCAAAAGAACAATTAAAAGAATAGCAACTAATTGAGCATAATGAATTTTTAATCCTAAAACAGGAAATGTGTTTACATCTTCCCAAGCTAATGCGGGAAAAAAATAACCGGCAAATTTTGCAAATCCAACTGCAACAGCGGCAATTGTTCCTGTTTGAATTACAGTAAAAAAGCTCCAGCCATATAAAAACCCAGCCAGAGGATTGTAACATTCTTTTAAATATACATATTGCCCTCCTGCCTTTGGAAACATTCCACTTAATTCTCCATAACTTAATGCAGCAAAAATGGTCATTACTCCGGTTACAACCCAAGCAACTAAAAGCCAACCTGGCGAACCAAGAGTTTTTAACATGTCGGCACTAACAATAAAAATTCCAGATCCAATCATTGATCCGATAACAATTGCAGTAGAATCGAATAAGTTCAGACTTTTTTTAAATCCAGTATTTACATCAGCACTCATACACTTTGTTATATAATTCGAATTATTTTCCCCTTAATTTACTTTTTCTAATTCCGTAAGCAAAATAAATGATTAATCCAATAGCCATCCAAATAAGTAATCTTACCCAATTTACCCATCCTAATCCAAATATCATTAAACCACAGGCAAAAACACCAAGAATTGGGACAACGGGAATAATAATTTTTGCTTTTTTAATCTTAAGATAAAATATCCCTGGAGTTTTAAATTTTCTTGGAATTTCGGGATTAGTTATTCTTAAAATCCAGATACCTACACAGACTAAAATAAAGGCAAATAATGTTCCTATGCTTGTCATATCGCCAACAATGTCTTGTGGTACAAATGAAGCAAATAATCCAACAAAAATTAAAAATAACCAATTAGATTTATATGGTGTTTTGTACTTTTTATGTACATCAGAAAATATTTTTGGTACAAGTCCATCTTTACTCATAGAATAGAAAACGCGTGACTGACCGTATAACATTACTAAAATAACCGAAGAAAAACCTGCTAGAATTGCAACTGTTACAAGTTTTGCAAGCCAACCAAATCCTGGCATATATGTCTGAATTGCAAATGTAACTGAAGCTTCCTTTCCAACTGTTCTAAAATCCTCAACACTTGCTACGCCAGTTAATACATAAGCAAATAAAATATAAAGAACAGTACAAATTGCTAATGAGCCAAGAATTCCAATAGGCATATCACGTTTAGGATTTTTTGTTTCCTGAGCAGCTGTTGAAACAGCATCAAAACCAATGAATGCAAAGAAAACTATACCTGCTGCACCTATAATACCTAAAAATCCACCGAAATGATGAGGAACTCCCTGCGAATCGGTATAATTTGTTGCTTCTGGAATAAATGGAATATGATTAACTGGGTTTATATATGACCAGCCAAAAACAATAAACAAAATAACAATTGCAACTTTTACAATAACAATGATTGCATTGACAAAAGAGGATTCTCTTACACCTCTAATTAATAACATTGTAAGTAAAAACACTATGAATAAAGCCGGAATATTCATTATGCCGTTAACCCCCAATGTGCTTACTTCAAATGGCGAATGACTCCATTCGTATGGTATGCGTAAATCAAAATAACCAAGTAATTTATTTAAATATTCACTCCATGCAATACTAACAGTTGCAGCTCCCAGTGCATATTCTAACACCAAATCCCATCCAATAATCCAGGCAACCATTTCGCCCATTGTAGTATAAGAGTAGGTATAAGCACTACCAGCAACAGGAATCATTGAAGCGAATTCTGCATAGCATAAGCCAGCAAGAAGACATCCAATACCAGCAAGAACAAAGCCGATGGTAACAGCTGGTCCAGCACAATTTGCTGCCGCAGAGGCTGTTCTTACAAATAAACCAGCTCCAATAATGGCTCCTACACCAAGTGCAATAAGAGAACCGGCTGTAAGAGTTTTTTTAAGGCTATTCTCACTTTCTGTCTCTTTGAGTAATTCGCCTATAGGTTTCCTTTTGAAAATTTTTGAAGTCATAAGTTAATTGAGGTTTAAAACTCAAACTTATAGATTTTTTAGTTAAAAACAAAAATTAGTTGTTCCTCAACCTTTGAGAACTTAAGGCTGGCTTTCTAAATAATATTTCCTGCAATTATATTTGCAGCAGCAACAGATGAAATTTCACCAGATAAAACTTTTTGCTCCATATCGTTTAATCTGGATTTTATACCTGGCGTATTAAAAAAGTTTTCTTTTAGCTTTTCATAAATAACTTCGTACATCCAGTATTTTGCTTGAAAATTTCGTCTAATTTTAAAATAGTTTGAATCTTTAATTTGCTCAAAATATTTTTTTGTGAGTTCTGACAAGTCAAATATTCCATGATTTGTTAAAGCAGAACATGTAACCACCTGTGGTATCCAGCCCGATTCGCTTGCAGGAAATAAGTGTAACGCATTTCTATATTCAATTGCTGCAATTTCTGCCTTTTTAATATTTGTGCCATCTGCTTTGTTGATGGCTATTATATCTGCCATTTCCATTATTCCACGTTTTATTCCCTGCAATTCATCACCAGCTCCTGCAAGCATAAGTAATAGAAACATATCGACCATATGATTAACAACAGTTTCTGATTGACCTACTCCGACTGTTTCTACAAAAATAACATTAAACCCTGCAGCTTCACATAATATTATTGCTTCACGAGTTTTTCGTGCAACACCACCAAGGGTGCCAGATGACGGACTAGGACGAATATATGCATTTGGATCATTTGCCAGATCTTCCATTCTGGTTTTATCGCCAAGTATACTTCCTTTTGATTTTTCACTGCTTGGGTCAATAGCTAAAACAGCAAGTTTATATCCTTGTTTTGTAAGTTGTTTGCCAAATGCTTCAATAAATGTGCTTTTTCCAACACCAGGCACACCAGAAATTCCAATTCTAATTGATTTTCCAGAATAAGGAAGACATGCCTCAATAATTTCTCGTGATAACTCTTGATGCTCAGGCAAAGTGCTTTCTACAAGAGTAATTGCCTGACTTAAAATTGTTCTATTTCCTTTAAATATTTCTTTAGTATAATCTTTTGCAATAATTTTATTTTTTCGTTTTTCACGAATATTTTTCACGCTTTCGACATTAACATTTGAAGGTTGTTCAACCCCGGAATTAACTTGTAATGCACTTTTGCGTTGTTGTTCTTTCATTTTATTAGTCGCAATTAACTTGTTCTGGTTGAGTGGCAACAGATTTGGCAAATTCTCTTCCTACCTGAACAAGAATATTTCTGGTTTCGCCAAATGGTGAAAATTTAATTGCCACACCTTCGCGTATAACATTTAACTTTAAACTTTTTAAAGAAGCATCTATTATTTTTACTGCTTCGCCACTCCAGCCATAAGAGCCAAATGACATTGCAGGCTTACCGCGTTCACGAATTGGATTTATCATCGAAAAAACTTTATAAACCGGTAACATTATATTTTGATTAAGCGTGGGCGAACCAACAATAAGACCATTACACCTTGTTAATTTTGCATCTATTTCGCCTAAAGTCATACTTTCGACATCTGCTAGTTCAACTGATATATTGCAATTTGACTGTTTTATTCCTTCGGCAAAAGCTTCAGCCATCTGGCGTGTATAACCATAAGCAGAAACAAAAGCAATTAAAACATTTTTTTGTTCACTATTTGTTTCTTTTAAATATTTCGCGGATAATTCTTCAGCATAATCAACATATTTTTTCCAATTTGAACGAAGAATTGGACCATGACCTGTACATATTGTTTTTATTTCGAGAGGTTTTATTTTTTCAATAGCCTTAAGCATAAATTTACTATAAGGTTTTATAATAACATCAAAATAATATTCAAAAGCATCATCATAATTTGGAACTAAATCATCAAACATTTCGTGATGACAATAATGGGCACCAAATGAATCACAGGTAAATAAAAGTTTGTCTTCTTCCAAATATGTAAACATTGTATCTGGCCAATGTAAATTTGGTGTTGACATAAAACGAAGAGTTTTATTACCCAAACTTAAAGTATCGCCATCTTTTACTTGTAATGATTTAAAAGGAACACCAATAATGTCTTGTAAATAGCGAATAGCATTTCCGCTTCCTACAACTACAGCTTTAGGCGCAAGCTCTAAAAGATGTCTTAAACAACCAGAATGGTCTGGCTCGGTATGATTCATTATTATAAAATCAATCTCCTCTGGGTTAACAACTTGTTTTACCTTTTGAAGATAAATATCGAAATATTTTTCTTTTGCGGTTTCAATCAAAACCCTTTTTTCTGCATTAATAAAATAGGAGTTATAGGTTGTACCATACTTGGTTTCCATTACCACATCAAAAGTAACAAGATCTTTATCTAGGATTCCAATCCATTTTACATCTTTACTTACCTCAAGAATTTTATCGTCTTTCATGTCTATGTTATTAAATATCAAAAGTTAAAGATTCTAGATTTTATTTACTTAAAAAATTATAATCCTAAATCACAAATCTTAAATCCTAAATTGATTTATTGGTGTAAATTTAAACAATTTTAAGCATTAGTTAAAATGACTTTTATTTGGATTGTAGTTATCTCTTTTTCTTTATTATACATTTTGCTTATTGGTTTTTTTTATTTAGGTTGGATAAAATCCCGAAATTATAAAAACCCAAAAACAGACTTCTCTTGTTTTGTCTCAATAGTAATAGCTGCACGAAACGAAGAAGACAACATATTAAATCTTCTAACAGCACTTTCAATTCAAACATATAAAAACTTTGAGATTATTATTATAGATGACCACTCAACAGATCAAACTACTGAAATAATTAAAAAATATAATTTAATCAATTGTAATCTTAACTCTCTGCCAGAAAATCAAAGTGGAAAAAAAATAGCAATTGCTAATGCTATAAAGTTATCAAAAGGAGAATTAATTTTAGCAACAGATGCTGATTGTATTCCTGATAAAAACTGGGTAAAAAGTATGGTTTCTTTTTATAATTCAGAACAAGCTGAATTTATTATAGGACCTGTAAAACAAAGTGCTTCAAAAAACCTTTTTCAACAATTCTTTTCGCTCGATTTTTTGAGTTTACAGACAGCCGGTGCAGGATCTGCAGAAATGAAAAAACCATTTATCTGTAACGGAGCAAATATTGCGTTTACAAAAAATGTATGGGAAAATATTTCAAAATTTCAGGGAAATCAATTTGCTTCAGGTGATGATGTTTTTTTACTTCACAATGCAATAAATTTATTGCCAAAAAATAAAATTCGTTTTATTTTTTCTGAAGATGCAATGGTGCTTACAGATGCACCAACAAATATTAAAGCTTTTTTTAATCAAAGAATCAGATGGGCATCGAAAGCAAAAGGATATAATAATAGCACTTCAATAATAACTTCTTTAACTATATTATTAATAAATTTTTTACTTCTTGGGTTAATTATTAATTCGCTCTTTTTTCCTCAATTAATTTATTGTTTCTTATTTGTTTTTTCAATAAAATCATTCATTGATTTTGTAATACTTTTATCTGCTGCTAATTTTTATAAACAGCACTCTTTATTATGGTATTTCCTTCCATTACAACTAATCTATTTTATATACATTTCTATTATTTCAATATTCTCGTTATTTGGAAAATATAAATGGAAAGAAAGAAATTGTGAATAATGTTAAGCAGAAAATTCACCTTATATAGTTTTTCTTAACTGTTCACGAAAAGTTTCATATCCCAAACTGTTCCAACATTTTTTTGCACTAGTGTTATTTGTTAAACAATGAAGTTCGAGATATTTTATGTTATGCATTGCAAAAAACTCATCACATATTTTCTTTTCAAATCTTCTCGCAAGCCCATCTTTTCTATATTCTTCTATAATATAAACAGCTGAAACATATCCGATTTTTTCAATTTTTGAATAAGGAAAAAATGTTTGGCGAATATCTCCTGCAATAAATCCTATTATCTTATTTTTTTCTTTAGCTACAAATATTTTCCATTCAGGTTTTCTAATCGCTATAGAAAAAACTCTTTCCATTTTTTCTTTCATTTCTGGTTTATAGTCGTAATAAATTTCAGAACCAATATCTCTGATAGATTCTATAAACTCAACATAAATTTCTGTAAAAGCAGATAAATCTATTTCTTTTAAAGTTTCTATTTCCATTTTTTATTTATGTGTTTTAAAACAAAATCTTATATGTTTTAGCAAATTTAGAGATAAAAATTTTAAGATTTTTTATTTAAACAAAACTCGTACTTTTGATTTTAAATAAACAACTATTATGTCATTTACAAAAGAATTTGTTTTATCAGAAACAGCAAGGATTTCAAAAGAATCAAAAAATTTGTCTAGTATTGGGAATTTAAAAAAGGTTTTCAGTTTAATAGATCTTACAACATTAAATACCACCGATACAGACAAAAAGGTTCATGAATTATGTGAAAAAGTAAATCATTTTTCACAAGAATTTCCCGACTTTCCAAACGTTGCTGCAATTTGTATTTATCCTTCTTTTGTTGGATTGGTAAGAAAATCTCTTAGTGCTAAAAATGTAAATATAGCTTCAGTTGTTGGTGGATTTCCATCATCTCAAACTTTTATTTCAATCAAATTATCTGAAACAAGTATTGCTGTTGAAAAAGGTGCTGATGAAGTTGACATGGTAATTTCTGTTGGAAAATTTTTAGAAAAAGATTATCAAACTGTGGCAAATGAAATTACATTAATTAAAGCTGCTGCCGGAAAAGCTCATGTTAAAGTTATACTAGAAACAGGTGCTATAACTTCATTTGACGAAATATATTTAGCAAGTATGTTAGCTATGGAATCTGGTGCAGATTTTATTAAAACATCCACTGGAAAAATGGAACCTGCTGCAACACCTGAAGCAGTTTTTGTAATGGTATCTGCAATTAAAGATTACTTTGAAAAAACAGGCAGAATGGTTGGAATAAAACCAGCTGGAGGTGTTGTAACTCCAGAACAATCTCTAGTATATTTTGCAATTATTAAGGAAGTGTTAGGAGATAAATGGCTTAATTCAGAATGGTTTAGGCTAGGGGCAAGTAGGCTTGCTAATAATTTACTCTCTATGATAAAAGAATATGAATCAGGAGTTAAAAAAGAAATAAACTACTTTTAATTTGCTCTTTGTTTGTTAATTTTATCTAAAACGAACCAAGTTTAATATTTACAAAAAGTCCGCCTCCGTTAAAATCATCTTTTTTATAACCGTCCAATTTAAGTCCCGAGACTATTTGATAATGAGCACCAATACCTACAGATAAGAATTTTAGGGGTTGGTAATCAATTTCTACCGTTCCGTTAAAAATAAAAAAATCATCATATAATTCTTTTATTCTAGTTCTGGTTTTATCACTTAATGAAATACTTCCACCACCAGCCCAAAGCATAATAATTGGTCGAATCTTTTTTGTAGGCATAAATCTATATCCTAAAACCAACCCACCTCCACCAAAGTCTAATTCTAAATCATATTCTTTATTAGTTACATTATCTCTCTCAAAGGAAGCACTATCAACTTTAAAATAAGATAACATTGCCTTACCAAAACCTCCAACAATAATATTTGGTGTAACAAAAATACCGCCAACACCTCCAAAATAATTGCATTGTTTAACCATTGAGGTTGTTTCAAAAAATGGACAGAGATAGCCTGAAAGTCCTAAGCTATCATCAGAATCAGAATTTTCTTCTTGTGAAAAAACTGAAGTACTGAAAAGAATCAGAATAGAGAAAAATACTATTTGTTTCATCGCATATTTATTTTCATAAAATAATCTTCAAATATCGTAAACTTTGCATAAATTTCAGAGATTTTGTATATTTCGGAAATTTTTTAAAATGATTAGTTTTCAAGCGTTTAAAAAACACATGAAAAAATAGTTCTGTTTTAATTAATCTTCAGGCAACCAAATGCACTAGTTAATTGACTTATATATAAAAAACTAAAAACAATAAATATGAAAACTTTAATTTCATTTTTTGCCATCACAGTTTTATTTCTTTTTATTGGAAAAAACACTACTGCACAGACAAATGGCCTTAGTGTAAAATTAACAAAAACAGCTGGGAGTATTTATACTTCCAACAATAATGGCAAGCATTTACTTTCTTTTGAAATTTCAGGAATTGAAAGCCAAAAACATGCTGATAATTTAATAAAATTTATTAGAGGATATCGTGGAGTTGAAGAATTTAATATGTTGCCAATTAGTGGATCTAACAAATGGCAAGCAAATGGTATCTTCTATGAATATTCTGATATCCCATATTTTAAAAATTTGTTTAAAATAATAAAAGTTACTGAAGCTATTCAGGATAATATTACAACCTCAATTGATAAGTTATAAAAAAAATAATACTATGAAAACCAAGGTTAAAATTTTCGCCTTAATAACTCTTGCTGTTTTTGCTTTTTCTTTTCAAGTGAAATCGCAATTAGTCACAGCAGGTGGTATGACTGCTACTCAACTTGTTCAAAATATACTTGTAGGTAATGGTGTAACAATAACAAACGTAACATCTTCGGGCCCAACTAACTGTTTGGGCAGGTTTACAACTGGAGCTACTGCAACGAATCTTGGGCTCTCAAGTGGAATTGTAATGTCTACAGGTGGTTTTGCTAATATTCCAAATGCCAATGGATTCTTTTTAAGCAATTCATTAAGCGGTGCAGGAGATCCATTGCTAGCGACTCTTTCAGGCGGATTTACATCTTATGATGCTGTAGTTTTGGAATTTGATTTTGTGCCCCTCTCTAACACTGTAAATTTTAGATACGTTTTTGGTTCCGAAGAATATCCTGAATATGTTTGCTCAAACTTTAATGACGCTTTCGGTTTCTTTGTTTCTGGCCCAAACCCACTTGGTGGAAATTACACTAATCAGAATATTGCAATTATTCCTGGAACAACACTTCCTGTTACTATTAACTCCGTAAATAGTGGAACTTCCGGGTCATATGGAACTCCTTCTGGTTGTACTTCACTTGCATATAACATGTATTATGTTAACAATACTAGTTCCACAATTTGTTTTGATGGATTTACAACTCCTTTAACAGCAACAGTTAATGTCGTTCCTTGTCAGCAATATCATATTAAACTTGCAATTAGCGATATTGGTGATGGCGCATACGATTCTGGAGTGTTTCTTGAAGAAAATAGTTTTCAAGGTAATGCAATTGGTTTAGGAGCATATTATACTAATCCTGTTCTTGGCTTAAGCGCAATTGAAGGTTGTTCTGATGGAATTATTAGTTTTACACTAGACAATCCAGCAACAGCACCTGTTACCGTTAGTTATACAATAGGAGGAACTGCTGTAAATGGCGTTGATTATACTACAATACCAACATCTGTGATAATTCCTATAGGCTCTGACTCTGTGGGAATATTAATTAATGCACTAACAGATGCTTTAACCGAAGGAACTGAAACAATTGTTTTACATGTGCAGACATCTCCATGCGGCACACAAGATGTTACTTTAAATATTATTGATAATACTCCTGTTGTTGCAACAGTAACATCAGACCAAACAATTTGTGATGGGGCACAACCTGTAACTTTTAATGTGGTCACATCAGGAGGTGTGAATCCATTAACACCTGTTTGGAGTAATGGTCTTGGTAGTAGTCCTAGTATAACAATAAGCCCAACGATTGGCTCTCATACGTATACTGTTACAGCAACCGATGCTTGTGGCGCAACAGCTACTGACAATATTGTTATAACAGTTAACCCAACACCAACTTCAGATTTTACGCTTACAACTGTTATTTGTGCTGGTGAGGATGCTAATGTAAACTATACGGGTACTGGTGGTATTGTATTTCCATGGAATTTTGGTGGTGCAACAATATTATCAGGAACTGCTGGAACAGCTGGTCCTTATGTTATAACCTGGAATGTAGCGGGAGTTTATCAGGTTTCTTTAATTGCTACTAATCCAGTAACAGGCTGTACAGGCGATACCGTAGTACATTATATTCAGGTTCTTGGTGCTGGCACACCAAATTGTTGTATGATTCCGACTCCAGATGCCGGACCAAATATTTCTTTCTGTGGTACTTCAGGCCAGTTTCAAGCAGCAAATCCAGATAATCCCAATTATGTTGGAAGTTGGACTCAATTAACAGGACCTGGGACTTCTGGTTATGGCGGAAGCAATAACCATCTTACAAATACTCTCGTAACAGTTACGTTACCAGGCGTATACACATATGAGTGGAATGAGGTAAATGGACCATGTAATGCTTCAGATGTTGTTACTTTAACATTTATTCAAGACCCTGTTGCACATGGTGGGCCAGATACAGCTATATGTGGATTAAATTACTCAATGCTAGCACAGATGAGCACTTCGGGAACTGGATTATGGTCAGGACCTGGAGTAATAAACTCTCCTAATAGCCCTAGCACTGCAATTGTAGGTCCAGGTTTTGGAACATTTCAATATGTTTGGACTGAAACAAATAACGGTTGTTTTAAAAGAGACACTGTTAGTATTCAGTTTATGCAAGTTCCTGTTGCAAATGCAGGACCTGATGCAACTGCTTGTGGAAACAGATATAATTTATCAGCAGACAGTACTTATACAGGATATTGGTCTTCTTCGGTACCTGTACAATTTACTCCCGACCAATATGATCCAAGTCCTTCTGTCTGGATCCCTGTTTTTGTTCCTGTAACTTATACGATTACTTTTACATGGCATGCCGAAAATGGTAATTGTACTGATGTTGACGCTGTAAATGTCACATTTACCCGTCCACCTAATCCAGCTCCGCCTTCTACTATTAGTGTTTGCGGAACATCTGCAAATTTAATTTTAGACACATTGGGAAGTGGCGTTACTAATGGTTATTGGATATCTTCGCCAACTGGTCCGGTTATTACACCTAGCCCCCTTCCAAATCCATTCAATGCAACAGCTGATATTTCAGCGATGGGAAATTCAGCCTATCATTTTTCGGTTGGAGAATATAATTTAATTTTTGTTTCACAAAATGGTATTGGTTGTACGGGAATGGATACAGTGAGAGTTGTTTTTTATGATGTTCCAGTAACTTATGCAGGAAAAGACACTGCACTTTGTGGAAAAGCATATAATATGGAAGCCAACTGGAGTATTGATAATCCTGTTGGAATTTGGTCAACAATTTCTGCTCCAGTAAATGGTACAGCAAACTTTATAACACCAGGCAATCCTTTATCAGATGTAACGGTATCCGAATATGGAATTTATCAATTTGTTTGGAAAGAATCAAATTCTCTTTCTCCTATGTGCTCTGATCGCGATACAATTAGAGTAGAGTTTAAAGTTCAACCTATGCCTGATGCTGGTTTAGATACTGCTGTATGCGGATTATGGGCATATATATGTGCAACACCAACTGTACCTGGTGGTCAATGGAGTTGTCTTGCTGGCGGTATAGCATATTATGATGGTATCGGTGGAAACTATAATATTAATTATCGTGATTCAGCTTGTACCACCATTAGAAATGGTCAGGCAAATGTATGGAAGACCATGTACTGGTTTGAAAGTAATGGTTATTGTACAGGATATGATTCTGTAAATGTTTATTTTGGCAGCATACAACCTGCAATCTCGCTTGTTGGTCCAAGTGACACAGTAGTTTGCGGACCAGTATTCTCATTACTTAGCGGACAACAACCTTCAGTTGGTTATGGATACTGGATGGATACTGTAATGAATACAACGTTTACACCTTCACCTATAAATATTACACCTATTGCAACAATAGATACT
>CAIQJL010000258.1 GCA_903872185.1 uncultured Bacteroidota bacterium
AAAAAATGCAAATATAGATCAGGAATTTTTAGACAACAATGAAGTGGGCATATTGTTTGGGAATGATAGTTCATCTGTTCCGGTTATTAATGCAATTGATATTATTAGAGAAAAACGAGATACTCTACTTGTTGGTTCTGGTTCAGTTTTTCAATCGATGAATTCTTCTGTTACTATGAATTTGTCGGTGATTTTTAAATTACGTGGAATAAATTTTACAGTTAGCGGTGCTTGTGCAAGTGGATCGCATGCAATTGGAATGGGATATTTTTTGATTAAACATGGATATCAGGAAAGAGTTATTTGTGGCGGTGCGCAAGAAGTAAATGTTTTTTGCGTAGGAAGTTTTGATGGCTTAGGTGCTTTTTCAAAACGTGAAAATGAACCAACCAAAGCTTCAAGACCATTTGATAAAAATCGCGATGGGCTTATTCCTAGCGGTGGCGCAGCAACAGTAATAATTGAGGAATACGAAAGTGCGGTAAAACGTGGTGCACCGATATTAGGAGAAATTATTGGATATGGATTTTCATCTGACGGAAAACATATTTCGGTTCCAGATATTAACGGACCAATTCGTGCAATGACAAATTCCTTGAAAGATGCAAATCTTTCCCCTGATGCAATTGATTATATTAATGCTCATGCAACTTCAACACCACTTGGAGACTTGAACGAAGCCAGTGCTATTAATTCAATATTTGGAAAAACAAAACCATTAGTAAGTTCTACTAAATCAATGACAGGTCACGAAATGTGGATGGCTGGAGCCAGCGAAATGGTATATTCTATGATAATGATGCAAAATAACTTTGTTGCGCCAAATATTAATTTCGAAGAACAAGATGATGCAATGAGTAAAATCAACATTGCGAGTAAAACAACACCAAAAGAAATAAATGCATTTCTCTCAAACTCATTTGGTTTTGGTGGAACAAATTCTGCATTAGTAGTAAAACGTTTGAAATAAAATTTTTCTATCTTTGCGTAAATTTTAATTTACGTATGAATAGAGAAGAAGTAGTTCAAATAATCAACAACTTTTTGGTTGAAGAGTTTGAATTAAATCCAGAACACATTACTCCTGAAGCATCGCTAAAAGACGATTTAGGATTAGAAAGTCTTGATTTTGTTGACATTGCTGTTGTGATAGAAAAAGAATTCAAGTTTAAAGTTAAGGGCGAAGAAATGATTGATGTACGAAATCTTGACGATTTGTACAATTACATATACAAAACAGTGAATAAGTAATTCTTTTTTGTGGCAACATGGAAAGGTAAAACACGTGGTAACCCATTAGGTTATAAAATATTTATTTTTTTCATTAAAAATTTCGGACTTTCTATTGCTTACTTTGCTTTATTTTTTGTTGCAATTTATTTTTTCTTTTTTGCTTCTAAATCAGTTCACTCACTAAATTTCTTTTACAGAAATGTTTTTCATTACAGAAAAACAAAATCGGCACTTTCTATATTTAAAAATTTTATGAATTTTGGAAAGGTTTTACTTGATAAAACTGCCTCCATGGCTGGTTTTAAAACCAAATTCAAATTTAATTTTGAAGGCGAAGAATATTTGCATGAAATGGCAAAGAATAGTGGCGGTATATTAATAAGTGCTCATATTGGTAATTTTGAAATGGCTGGTAATATGCTTGAGCGCATAAAAACAAAAATCAATATTGTTATTCTTGATGCTGAGCACGAAAAAATTAAAAATTTACTGGATCCGATTTTAAAAAAGACAATGAATTTTATCCCTTTAAAAAGCGATATGAGTCATATGTTTTTAATAAACGAAGCTATTTCAAATAAAGAAATTTTATGTATTCATGGCGATAGATTTATTGAAGGTGAAAGAACAATAGAAGCAAAGTTATTTGGCAAACCTGCTTTGTTTCCCGCTGGTCCTTTTCGATTAGCAGTTTCTTATGGAACTCCAGTGTCTTTTGTTTTTGCTATGAAAGAAAAAAATTTTAAATATCACTTTTATGCAACACCTCCAAAAATTTATTCTATTGTTAGAAATAGGGCAAATCGCGATGAAGAAATTCGTGAAATTGTAAACGATTATATTTTTGAGCTCGAAAAAATGCTTACTTTGTATCCTCTGCAATGGTTTAATCATTATCCGTTTTGGAAAGAACAACTAGCATGAAAAAGAACATTTTGTTCATATCGGCAAATCAGCTCAAAGATCCTTATCCGGTTTATCCATTGGGCATTTCTTATCTGGTTGCTTATTTAGAAGAAAATATGCCCGAAATTGGTATACATCTTTTCGATTTTAACAAAGAAGGATATACAGAACTTATAAAATTTATTGAAAAAATTAATCCTGACTATATCGGTATTTCTTTCAGAAATGTTGACGACGTAAATTTTTATTCAAAAGACAGTTATATTGAACATTATAAAACCATAGTTGATTTAGTAAGAAATAACAGCAAAGGAAAAATAATTATTGGGGGGCCAGGATATTCTATTTTCCCAATTGAAATGTACAATTTGTTACAACCTGATTTTGGAATTTATGGCGAAGGTGAAATATCGCTTTATAAGTTGATTAAAGCCATTGAAAATAAAACTGATTTTAAAGAAATTCCCAGATTGATTTATGCCGAAAACGGAAAAACAGTTTTTAATCAAAAAGATAGCACTACCTGTCAACCACAGCCATCGTATAATAGCGATTGGACAAATTATTACTGGCAAACAAGTGGAATGTTAAATATTCAAACAAAACGTGGTTGCCCATACCATTGCATTTATTGTACTTATCCTTTAATCGAAGGCACAAGTGTAAGAACACATAATCCAGAAGTTTTAGTTGATAATCTTGAAAAATATAGCGTTGACAATAAGGTTGATTATTTCTTTTTTACTGATTCACTTTTTAATTTGCAGAATAAATTTAATTACGAATTTGCAGAACTACTAATTAAAAGAAATTTAAAAATTAAATGGGGAGCATATTTTAATTTCAAGAATCTTCCGGAGGACTTGTTGGTATTATTAAAGCGGGCAGGCCTTACTCATATAGAATTTGGAACTGATTCATTATGCGATACTACTTTAACATCGTACAGAAAACCATTTAATTTTAATGATATTCTTACAACTTCTGATATTTGTAATAAATTGGAAATAGATTTTGCTCATTTCTTAATTCTTGG
>CAIQJL010000259.1 GCA_903872185.1 uncultured Bacteroidota bacterium
GATGTTACATAAGGCCATTCGACTATGCCTGAATTTACTGCTACCCACGTTAAACCATTATCAGATGATTTAAAAACCCCAGTACAGCTTCCTGCAAAAATATTTGTTCCATTTACTACAATTGATGTGATGTCTGAATGAGTAATTCCACTTAAATCATCAATACCTGTCCAAGTATTGCCAGAGTCATTGGAAATAAATAAACAATTTTCCCATGTTCCTGCAAAAACCTGATTCCCATTTATTGCTATTGATGAAACACACATATTTTCTAATCCCTTTGCCAGCCAATTTAACCCATTATCTGAAGAATAAAAAACTCCTCCATTACATGAACCAGCAAAAATATTGGCCTCTTTAACAACTAATGTATTTATACTTGTTAATCCAGAATTTACAGGAGTCCAATTTGCACCATTATCTGATGATTTATAGACTCCACTATTATTAGTTCCAATAAAAACAGTTGTTCCATTAGTAGCTATTGAACGAATATTTAAATCAGGCAAACCATCATTTACTGCGGTCCAATTTGTACCGTTATTATTAGAAAAGAAAACTCCACTATTCTCGGTTCCTGCATAAACAGTTACTCCTATTACTGACAAGCAATTAACAACCTCACCCTCAATGCCATTTGTTTGTTGCCATTGAGAATATGAAAATTTAACAAAGTAAATAAATACAATATAAATAATAATAATTTTTTTCATAATATTCCTCCTTTAATATTTTAAGGTTTCTGTTAATTTTAAATAGTCTGCGATAAATAATCATTAAGTAAATCAGGATTATCAGTCATAATTGCATAGCAACCATTATTAAGAGCAATCTGATATTCGGTAACCATATTAGGTGTAAAAGTTATAATTTTTGTTCCCATTGCTCTTAAAATCTTAGAATCTTCAGTTTTTAAATTTGTATATCCAATTAATAGATAAGAAAATCTTTTGTAATAACTAATGAATGCGCCAATATTACTGGTTTCTATAACAACGTTAACATTTGAATTATAACTAAAAACAGTATCAAGAGGAAAAGCACTTGTGCAAGTTACATACGTTGTACAACTTCCGCCTGCCATCTTTGATAGCTGTGCAATTTGCTTAGCAGACCTGGTAATAATCTCACTCCCCTGACCCTCTTTTAAATCAATAAAAATCGACGCAAATTTATCCTTATAACGATTATAGAATTCTTCAAGAGTTAAAGATTTTGAACCCGTTTTTGCAAAAGTGGCTACTTTCAATTCTGCTGTGGTATAATCATTAACCTGACCAGACAAACCGGTTAAATCTTCAACATTTAGATCATGAATAAGAAAAACTGAATCATCCTTGGTCATGTATACATCAAATTCCACAGCAGTTATTCCATTTTTAATACATTGCTGAAAGCTTTGCTTTGAGTTCTCAGGCTTATCTGTATAAATACCTCTATGGGCTATTGTTAATGGACTTAAAATAATTTCATCTTTTTTGCATGAGATTATCGTAAAAACAATAGCCAATAGAAATAGACAATTCAAAATAATATTTTTCATTTAAACTATATTTTTCAATTGTTGAAATTTCTGAAGAATTATATAATTCGTTTAAATACTTCACTAATGATATTCGAGTATCAATATAAATTCGATCATGAAATTCGGACTTATAACCAAGTCCAAAGCGTAGAGAATTAATCTGCAATTCATAACTTGCTGGATTTCCTTTTCTCATATATCCATATCCGGGAAGTATATAAATTTGATTTTTTCCAGAATTAAAAAAAACAGGCATATTTAAGTCAGCCTCATAAAAAAAGCCTTTTGAAAATCTTGCATCTATTCCAATAGTCTGATTTAATATGGAACTGCATCCCAAATTTAAACCGTTCATTGGGCCATTATGGCAACCAAAATAAACAGAAGAATGCCAATTATAATTTCTTTGTATTTGAGCTACATTAACATTATTCAGAATACAGAGAAAAATGGTAATCATCAACCTACTTACAAACCCAACCTTAATTTTTTTTACAATTGAAAACACTTTTTTAATTATAAATAATTTATAATGTAAAAGTATATTCAAAAATGCGGCATAATAAAACTATTCAATACAATGGCATTTTGGGTCAGTAGAAATCTATATTTATTAAGTAGAATGCAAAAATTCGAAATTTCTTATATCTAAAGAAAAAAATTATATTTCATTTTTTATCAATCCCAATGATTTTTCATGCCACGTTGTCACAATGTCATGAAAATTTCCAAATTTTTGATAACTTGTTCATAAATTGTACCTTTGATAAATTATTGCAGATGTAACAGTATAAATTTCTGC
>CAIQJL010000260.1 GCA_903872185.1 uncultured Bacteroidota bacterium
AAAAATAATTGATCGTTATTGTCATTTGTTATTAGAAAATTTCCATCACCAGAAAGTGCTAAATAATTTGAATAACTTGTTAAAGCAGTTGTTTTTGTTTTATTATTTGATTGTAAATAAAAAGCATCTGGAGTGCTGTAACCAAGCATTCCGTTTTTTGAGCTAACCGGTTGTGAGCATAATTGCTGAGGTTTGCAAAGAGGAGTGATGTTTCCGTTTGATAAATTAAGAACAGAAGGAGTTTGTTTTCCGTCTTCGCTTATTAATTTGAATAGTACATTTTGTTTGTCGGGTGTTAATTTTATAAAACGACCACAACCCGGTGCCGTAATTAAAGTATTTAATTTTCCGTCATTTAATAAGTAGATTGCTGACGCATAATTATTTGTCATTATTAAGCCATAAGGTGAAGATAAAAGATTTATAAAATAAGTTTGCTCTTCGGCATAATAAGCATCGTGTGGGCGCTTTTGAGAAAAAACTTGTGTTATTCCTAAAACAGCAATGCATAGAATAAATATAATCTGTTTCATGGGTAAATTAGTTTAATGCAAATTTACAGAAAAACTGATACTAAATGTTTAGTGACTTAAAAATAAAGGGGAGAATAATAAAATTTGGGTTAGAGATATGCATCTTGTTCCCTTTTGTCATCCAGTCCGCCGCGGCGGACGAAGAATCTAGTTTAGAGTCCAAACTAGTTTACCTGCGGTGAGAAAAGTGCTTCACTCCGCAGTAGTGGAGTTCTGAATGACAACTTATTTTCAGTTTGTCATCTAGAGTGTAGTAAAACGTCCGCCGCGGCGGACGAAGGATCTAGTATGAATTTATATCAAACTAATCTTCTTATAGTTTTTGTGCAAAAATAGTAGTCCACAATAAATGCCGTTTTGTGCAATCAACATTTTTATAACCGGTTTCTTTTAGCCAATTGTTGTGGTTTTCTAATGTGGAATGATAATCATGATTATTCTGATGTTGCATCCACATATTCCATTCCTCGTCACTTGAACCTTGACTTAAAGCATATTTTTTCCATTCTGAAATATATTTCAAATAAATTTCTTTTGTCTCGGCGCTAAATTGATCACAAAAAGAAAAAATGCCATTAATTGTTTGACAATTAAATAATTTGCTAAGTAAAATTTGTTTTTCTTTATCGTTAATATGATGAATAGAAATACTCGAAACTATTAAGTCAAAGCTGTTTTCGGGAAAATTAATTTCTTTAAAATCAGCTTTAATATAGTTAACCGGAAAACTTATAAGTGATTTACATTCCTCAATACATTCTTGAGAAATATCCACAGCTGTTATATTTGCAGAAGGAAAATTTTTGATAATTAATTTTGTAAGATTACCTGTTCCACTGCCAAGTTCTAAAATATTTTTAGGAATAAAACTTTCAGGCAAAAACAGGAAAATGGATTCGAGCATTTCTTCATAGAATGGAACACATCGTTTTACCGATTCAGAATATTGTTTACTTATTGAATTATAAAAATTTAAAACGTTTTCTGAATTTGTATTTTCCATTATTTTAGCTCTATTTTGATGCAATTTCTTTTAGGATTTTGGAAGTAAGTTCATTTGCATTGTATTCGGTTTGAAGTGTTTCAAATGAAATTAAAAACTTACAATCTTCACGAAAACGACTACAACCAAAAGCCGAATTTCCTTTCAACATTTCTCCTTTACCGCATTTGGGGCATTTAAACAGCTTTTTTTCTTTGACTTTTTTTTCTTTTTTTTCGCTGGTTTCAGCAATAAATTTGGGATTAAAACTGGAGTCAAATTCAAGATAGCCATCTGCTTTTTTATTGTTAATAGTAAAACCTTTAATGTTTATGGTTTTACCTTTTCCGATTAGAGCAAAAATTTGCTTTTCATTTAACTGTTTACCAAAAATTGTAAACTCAATTTTAAAATTACAACCCGATTTAAATTCGGCACAACCATAAGCTGTTTTTCCTTTTAAAATTTTTCCTTTTTTGCATTTTGGACAAATAGCCGATTGGTAAGAGTTTTCTTCGTTTTTTGATTTTATTTCTTTTTCGAGCTTAACTTCTTTTTTTTCTTCTTCAATGACAATGGTTTTTCTGTTTTCTTTTTTAACCTCGGAAACCAAATCGATTACCATTTGTTTCATTTCGTCGAGAAAAATTTTTACTTCATATTCTCCTCGTTCAATTTGCCGAAGTTTTTTCTCCCAAATACCTGTTAATTCAACCGATTTTAATAATTCGTTTTGTATTGATTGAATAAGTTGAATTCCGGTAATACTTGGAACTAGATTTTTATTCTGTCTACTTACATATTTGCGTTTAAAAAGAGTTTCAATAATATTTGCCCGTGTTGATGGTCTTCCAATTCCATTTTCTTTCATTAAATCGCGTAATTCTTCATCGTCAACTTGTTTCCCGGCTGTTTCCATTGCCCTAAGCAAGGTTGCTTCGGTAAATAATTTAGGTGGCTGAGTTTGCTTTTCAAGAATATCTGGAATATGTGGACCTTTTTCACCTTTTTCAAAAGTTGGCATAATCTGACTATCATCTTCTGTGCTCTCTTCTTCTTTTTCTTTTTTAGGATATAGAATTCTCCAGCCATCTTCTAAAATTATTTTACCAGTTGCCTTAAATTCAAATTCAGCAACTTGACCTAATACTGTTGTATTTGAAACTATACAGTCTGGATAAAAAGCTGCAATAAATCTTCGTGCAATTGCATCATAAACTTGTTTTTCTTCGTGAATAAGTCCGGCAGGATTTTCTCCAGTAGGAATTATAGCGTGGTGGTCTGTAATTTTTTTATCGTCGAATACTTTTTTGCTTTTACGAATAGGTTTATCTAATAATGGTTCGGTGAAATTTGCATAAGGCTTCATTTTTTTAAGTATGTCCTTAATCTTCGGATAAACGTCATTAGGTAGATAACTCGTATCAACTCTAGGATAAGTGACTAATTTTTTTTCGTAAAGTTTTTGAATATACTTTAAAGTTTCATCGGCAGTAAAACTAAATTTTTTATTGCATTCAACTTGCAGTGAGGTAAGGTCAAACAATTTTGGTGGATGTTCTTCACCTTTTTTCTTTGTAAAAGAAGTAATTTCAAAATCCTTAATTTTTATTTCTTCAATAATTTTCGAAACCGCTTCTTTTGAGTCGAAACGACCTTCGGTGGAATTAAATAATACATTTCTATATGTTGTTTTTAATTCCCAAAAAGTTTCCGAAGTAAAACTTTGAATTTCGTTGTATCTGTTTACGATTAAAGCTAATGTTGGTGTTTGAACTCGCCCAATAGATAAAACGCCTTTTCCATCTGCAAATTTTAAAGTATACAAACGACTTGCATTCATTCCTAACAACCAATCGCCAATTGCCCTTGCATTTCCAGCAGCATATAACAAATCAAAATCTTTTCCTTCTTTTAGTTTTTGAAATCCTTCTTTTATTGCTTCATCGGTAAGTGATGAAATCCAAAGACGTTTTAATGGTTTTGTGCAATTTGCTTTTGATAAAACCCAACGTTGAATAAGTTCTCCTTCAATTCCGGCATCACCACAGTTTATAACTTCCTCGCAAGTTTCAACTAATTTTTGAATTGTATTAAACTGTTTTTCTACTCCCTGATTGTCAATTAGTTTTATTCCGAACCGGGGCGGTATCATTGGCAAACATTCTAATCTCCAGGCTTTCCACATTGGAGCATAATCGTCAGGGTTTTTTAAAGTGCAAAGGTGTCCAAATGTCCAGCTTACCTGATATCCGTTACCTTCAAAATAACCATCTTTTCTTGAATTTGCACCTAAAATACGGGCAATTTCTTTTGCTACGCTTGGTTTTTCGGCTATACAGAGTTTCATGTTGCTAATATGCTTGAAGTATTATTTCATTCTTTGCAAATATAACTATTCTACTTTTGGTAATGTTTTTCAAATGGTTCAGAAAATAAATATATTCCCCAGATTTTCATGTCTGTAAATCTTATTAGAAATAAAAAATCCCTATATTATTAAAATACAGGGATTCAAATTATTTATCTGTTGTCTCGCAGGGACTCGAACCCCAACTAACAGATCCAGAGACTGTTGTGCTACCATTACACAACGAGACAATCTAAGAAAGTTGTCCGACCAGGATTCGAACCTGAACTAACAGAATCAAAATCTGTTGTGCTACCTTTACACCATCGAACAATTTTAAAAAGAACCTAAAATCGGAGCGCAAAGTTATAAATTTTTGAAAAGTATAATAAAATATTTTTGTTTTTTTAAGTAAAAATTAAATTCTGCACCGGAAAATTATCTTAATTTCGTGCCTCTAAACAAGTAATGAAAATTTAAAAACATCAATATCAGCTTTATGAGATTTAAACTATGGAATAACATTTTTGGCTGGGTAGCCTTTATTATTTCTGCAGTCGTTTATTTAATGACGATAGAACCAACTGCCAGTTTTTGGGATTGTGGTGAGTTTATCGCTTCAGCATTTAAATTTGAAGTAGGACATCCGCCTGGAGATCCGACCTTTATGCTTTTTGCCAGATTCTTTTCGCTATTTGCAGCTGATAATACTCAAGTTGCAATGATGGTAAATGCAATGTCAGGAATATTTAGTGCGCTTACAGTTTTATTGCTTTTTTGGACCATTACTTATTTTGCAAAGAAAATGTTGGTTAAAGATGGCGAAATGACAATAGGACAACTTATCGCTATTATTGGAAGTGGTTTAGTTGGTTCGCTGGCATTTACTTTTTCAGATACTTTCTGGTTTTCGGCTGTTGAAGGCGAAGTTTATGCTTCATCTTCATTGTTTACAGCTCTTGTTTTTTGGTTAATTGCAAAATGGGATGCTGTTGCTGATGAGAAATTTTCAAACAGATGGATAGTTTTAATAGCATTTGTTATGGGATTATCAATTGGAGTTCATTTATTGAACTTACTGGCTATTCCTGCAATTGTATTTTTAGTTTATTTCCGCAAATTTAAAACAACAAAAAAAGGGATTCTATATTCTTCATTAATTTCTGTTATTGCACTTGTTGCAATAATGTATGGAATAATTCAAGGCATTTTTAAAGTAGCATCATGGTTTGAATTACTTTTTGTAAACAGTATTGGCTTACCTTTTAATTCGGGATTATTATTCTTTGTATTTCTTTTAGTTATTTTAATTTTCTTAAGCATTTATGTTACAACCAGAGAGGTATCAAATGTGTTTAGAGCAACTGTAATTACTCTATTGCTTTTCTTTACAGGTATTCCATTAATGATTGATTCTGTTTTATTCTGGATAATTTTTCTTCCTGGAGTTTGGGCAGCAATTTATTATATTAAGAGTTTAAAGCCTATTTTGAATACTTTGGTGCTTTGTGTGGCAATGATTATTTTAGGATACTCAACTTTTGCAATTGTACTAATAAGATCAAATGCAAATCCTCCACTTGACGAAAATAATCCTGAAAATGTTTTTTCTCTAATTTCATATTTAAACCGTGAGCAATATGGTGATCGTCCTTTGTTTTATGGACAAACATTTGTAACTCCATTAGATAGTAAGGAGCGATATACAACCGGCGATCCTGTTTATATTCAAAAAGACGGAAAATATCTGGAAATAGACCATAAACAAAAACCAAATTACGATAGTCAGTTTTGTATGCTTTTTCCTCGTATGTATAGTTCAGATCCAAACCATATAAGCGCATATAAAACCTGGAGTAATTTTAAAGGAACTCCCGTTAACTCTGTTATTGAAGATGGCTCTGTGCAAAAAATTTACAAACCTACTTTTGTCGAGAATATAAAGTTCTTTGTTAAATATCAGATTGGTTTTATGTACTTCAGATATTTTATGTGGAATTTTGCTGGTAGGCAGAATGATATTCAAGGCCATGGAAGTATTATTAATGGAAACTGGATTTCAGGGATTACACCTCTTGATGAAGCCAGACTGGGCCCACAGGATAATCTTCCAGAGACATTAGGTAATAATAAAGCGAAAAATGCTTATTTTTTCTTGCCATTAATATTAGGATTAATAGGAATGTATTTTCATTATTTAAAAGATTCTAAAGGTTTTGTTATTGTTGCATTAATGTTCTTTTTTACTGGACTGGCAATTGTGATTTATTTAAATCAAACACCATATCAGCCTCGAGAAAGAGATTATGCATATGTGGGATCTTTTTATGCGTTTACAATTTGGATAGGATTAGGAGTAGCAGCTTTGTATCAGTTATTAAGTAAAAAACTGCCCGCAGTTTTAACTGCTGGCGCAATCACTGCTGTTTGTCTTTCGGTTCCAGCTGTTATGGCAAATGAAAACTGGGATGATCATGATCGTTCAAATTGTTATACTGCCCGTGATTTTGCTAAAAATTATTTAGAATCATGCGAACCTAATGCAATATTATTTACAAATGGTGATAATGATACTTTCCCTCTTTGGTACGCACAGGAAGTTGAAGGTGTTAGAACAGATGTGCGTGTTGTAAATTTAAGTCTGTTAAATACCGATTGGTATATTGAGCAGATGAAATGTAAAGCATATAAATCTGAACCCTTGCCAATCTCTTTTACCTATGATCAGATTGCAGGAGAAAGAAGAGTTTATGTTCTTGTTCAGGATCAAATTAAAAATGCGGTTGATATTGGCAAAATAATTGAATTTGTAAAAAGTGACTTACAACAAGCAAAACTTCAGGTATCGCAAACTGAATGGTTAAATTATGTGCCAACAAAACAATTTAGTTTTAAAGTTGATACTATAAAAGTTTTACAAAATAAAACTATAAAACCTTCAATGGCAGGTCAGATAGTGTCTTCTATAAACTGGAGTGTTAGTAAAAACATTTTGTATAAATCTGAATTAACGATACTTGATCTTTTAGCAAATAACAAATGGGATAGGCCAATAAATTTTGCGATAACCGTAGGTGGCGATAGTTATATGAATCTTGATGATTATTTCCGTTTAGATGGATTAGCTTATCGTTTAACTCCTGTTAAAGCAAACAATAAAGATGGTCAGACTGGCTGGATTGATACAGAAATTCTTTATAATAATTTAATGAACAAATTTGTTTGGGGTGGCATTAATCGTAAAGATGTTTATTTAAATGAAAACAACTTACGAATGACAATGAACTTCCGTAACAATTTTGCTCGTTTAGCTTCTGCTCTTATTGATGAGGGAAAACGTGATTCTGCTGTAAAAGTTTTAGATAGATGCATGGAAATAATGCCTGCCGAAACTGTTCCTTATAATGTTTTTGTTTTAGGTATTGCAGAGGCTTATTATCGCGCCGGTGAAATGGTAAAAGCTACAGCGATTATGGATAAAATGACAAAAATGACTGAAGGTGAATTAGATTATTATTTGTCACTTGATAAGGAATATACTGATATGGTTGAAAACGAAACAAAAAGAGCCATGTCTATAATGCAAGAATTGCAAAGACTTACAAAAACATATAAGCAAGACGAAATGTCGAAGAAAATAGAAGATAAGTTTAAAATTTATTATGAAAAATTTGTAACGCTCTTTAATCTACAACAACAGCAACAACCTCAACAACCTCAAGAATAACAACAACTGTTTTCAAGAATGGGTTCGAAAAAGGAAAAACAAATATTCTTAACTTTTGACGACGGACCAACACCCGAGATAACAACTCGGGTGTTGTCGTTGTTAAAAGAATTTAATGCAAAGGCTACTTTTTTTTGTATTGGAAAAAATGCTGAGGCGTTTCCAGATATTTTTAATGAAATAATAGAACAAGGTCATTCGGTTGGAAATCATTCGTATTCTCATCGTAATGGATGGAAAAGTGCTAATAAAATTTATATTGATGATGTAAAAAAAGCGGCACAATTTGTAAAATCGAAATTGTTCCGTCCACCTTATGGTAAGGTCTCTCCATTGCAATGGCTTGCTCTAAGAAAAGAGTATAAAATTATTGCCTGGACTTGTTTAAGCAAAGATTACGAAGTAAAAGAATCGGCTAAAAAGATTTTAAACAGAATAATAAAAGCAACTCGGCCAGGAGCTATTTTGGTTTTCCATGATAGCAAAAAGGCCTGGATTAATCTCGAAAAAGTGCTTCCACAATATCTGGAATATCTAAAAACACAAAAATATCAGTGTTTGCCAATAAAATTTTAGAGATATAAATTTTCCTATTTCTTCTTAAACTTTTGATAAATTCCCTTTAGCTTTAACCGCGAGAAACACTAATGTAGTAAGAAAAACAATGTTCAATTTACAGTGAAAAAATTGATAAAATAAACTCTCGTATATAATGTTGAAACAAATTGAAAAACATTGTCTTGTCAGATGATCTTATAGAGATAATGAAAATGTAGAAAAATTTCCACAAAATCTAAAATATAAAGACTTCTATTCCGAAATAACTGACATTAGAAATGGCCTATGTATTATTAATTGTGGGTCTTTTAATAAATAATCGGAAGCGAAATTAGCTGTAAATAATGTTATAAAAAACAAAGAAGATATTAAAAAAAGAACGAATTATTTAATCAACATTCAATAAATAATAAATTTGTATTTTTGCCAAAAAATTGAATACAATAAATACATATACAGCTTTTGGATTAATTTTTTCTTCAGAAATTGAGATTCCTGAGTTTTTGCCAGCAATAGGCGAAGCACAAGTATCAATTACTTTAGGAAATGTTCCTGCAAATATTTCAGGCAATTTAACTGAAGGGTTTAGATTTCAGATATCTAAAAACGAATTTATAATAAGGTTTAAGCCATGGGCATCATTTTATGTATGTAATGGTGATAAAATTATTATTGAACCCGAACAAGATTCTGACGAAAGAGACGTAAGAGTTTTTTTGATCAGCTCTGTTATTGCAATACTTCTTCACCAAAGGGGATTATTGCCATTACATGCAAGTGGAATTAAAGTAAATAATAAGGCGGTTCTTTTTTCAGCAAATTCGGGAATTGGTAAGTCAACAATTTCTCTAGCGTTAAATCGTAAATATGGTTATCCCTTAATTGCTGATGACATTACGGTAATTTCAGAAAAAGAAGGAAGGCCAATTGTGCATTCATCCTTTCCTTCTGCAAAATTATGGCAAGAGAGTGTAGATTTATTGGGAATTTCAAATGAAGGATTGCAATATATAAGAAAAGACGTTTTTAAATATAGATACGATAATCGCCCAGATTTTTTTAATGGCATACTAGATCCACTCATTGTTTTTGTTTTAGAAAACACTGACGATGAGATTGTAGAAATTAACGAAGTAAAAGGCATTGAAAAATTTAATGTATTAAGAGCACATATTTTTAGGTTACGAATGGTTAATGAGTTATATGCAAGTGAGCATTTTAAACTTATTTCTAATTTGTTAAATTGTGCAAAATGTTATAAGATTTTAAGACCTAAAAACGGCAATTCTCTTGATGAACTTTGTTCTGTTGTACAATCAGCTATTTTAAAATGAAAAAGAATATAGTTTGGCTTGCATCATATCCTAAATCGGGTAATACCTGGTGCAGAATCTTTTTGTCGAACTATTTAAATAAAACAGACGAGCCTTCAAATATTAACAAATTAGAAATTGGTGGAATTTTTAGTAGTCGACAGATTATTGAAGAAAATACTGCTTACGATATTTCCGAATTAACGGCTAATGAATGTGATGAATTAAGAAATTTTGCTTTTTCAAAATGGGCGGAAAATCATGAAGAAAATGCGTTTTTAAAAACACATGATGCTTATTTGCTTTTGCCAAATGGCGAAAACATGTTTCCTATAGAATCAACTAAAGCTGCAATTTGTTTTGTTAGAAATCCGTTAGATGTTGCTGTTTCATTTGCTAATCATATGGCAACAACTCCCGAAAAAGCAGCAGAGAAAATGTGCGATTCTGAATTTTGTTTGGCAGCAAGTATTAAAAAATATAATCAGCAGGTTCGCCAAAGATTACTTTCCTGGAGTGGTCATATTAACAGCTGGACTATACAAAAAGAATTTCCCGTATTGGTTGTTCGCTATGAAGATATGCTGGAAAATCCAAATAATTCATTTAAGTCAATATTAGATTTTTTAAATATCCCCTTTGATTCCGAAAAGTTTATTAAAGCTATTGTTAATAGTAGTTTCGAAAAAATTAAAAATACCGAAAAGCAAATTGGTTTTAAAGAAAAGCCAGCAAAATGTAATTCATTTTTTAATGTAGGTAAAAGCGGATATTACAAAAACATTTTGTCGCAAGAGTCAATAAATAAAATAATAAATGAGCATTCTGCTGTAATGAAAAAATATAATTATCTTTCACCATCAGGTGATTTAATGATTTAAAAATATGATAAACGAGAATATTAAAATTGTAAGAAAAAAAGAATTGCTTTCAAGCAGAATGGATAATGAGATTGTTATGATGCATCCTGAAAGCGGAAAATATTTTGCATTAAATCCTGTTGCATCGCGCATTTGGGAGCTTTTAGAAGAACCTCATACGATTAATGAATTAGTAGAAAAACTCTTAAGAGAATTTGATGTTACAGAAGAAACCTGTACTAATGAAGTTAGTGTTTTTATTGAAGAAATAACAGAAAAAAAACTGATAGATATAAGTTAATGAGACTAGCTTTTCATAAAGTTTTTACTGTTTCATCTTTAGAGCGAAATCTCTTTTTTGAAGCATGGGTTATTTCTTTTTTTGCAAGGCTAAGACTGATTTTCACACCATTTAGCAGTTATTCCCAAAAGCTAGGAAAACATAATTTTTTACCTGAGGAAATAATTAATTGCGATACCGATTTAGTGTTATTAATTAAGCGATCAATAAAACGAGCGGTTGCTTATTCTATCTGGCGAAACAAATGTTTAGAACAATCGGTAACGGCCAAAAAAATGTTAAAAAAACGAGGAATTATTTCTACAATATATTTTGGTGTCAGAAAAACTAACAACGAGCTTGAAGCTCATGCCTGGGTAAAAATAGGCGACTCTTTTGTTGTTGGTGAAAGAAACCACGAAACGTTTACCGTGGTTGCTTATTATACTTAAATAGTTTTACTTGCAACATCTAAAACAGCCATGGTTAATCTGCTTGTACAAACTAATTTTCCTTCATCATTTAAAATGTCAATTCGCCAGACATGAGTTTTTTTTCCTAAATGTATAGGTTTTGCTTCAGCATAAATATAGCCGCTTTTAACAGGCCGTAAATGGCTTGCATTTATATCTAAGCCAACACAAAAGTGTTTCTCCTTATTAACAATCATATTGGACGCAATGCTTCCAAGTGTTTCTGCTAATGCAGCAGAAGCACCACCGTGCAAAATACCCATTGATTGCTTCGTTTTATTGTTTACCTCCATTCTGCACTTTAGTGAATCGTCAGTAATTTCGGTAAGTTCAATTCCTATAGTTTCAGCAAGGGTATCTTTAATGTGATATTGAAGATCTATAACAGAAACAGGATTATACCAAATACTCATAATTTTACAATGGGGTTTAATTAATTAGAAGCTTAAACCCTTTTCCGTGTACATTTATTATTTCTATAGATTCATCTTCTTTTAAATGCTTACGTAATTTTGTAATATAAACATCCATGCTTCTGGCATTAAAGTATGTGTCGTCTAACCAGATTTTTTTTAACGCATAATTACGATCAAGTACACCGTTAGTATGCAGGCAAAGTAAAAGTAATAAATCGGCTTCTTTGGTTGTAAGTTTTATTGATTTACCTCCAATTTGTAAAGTTTGTTTATTTGATTCGAAAAGATATTTTCCGAGTGTAAAAGCTGTTTGATCTTGATTTATTGAGCCTTTTGTTCTACGAAGTACGGCTTCAATTCTGAATAAAAGTTCTTCCATGCTAAATGGTTTGGTAATGTAATCGTCGGCACCAATTTTAAAGCCTTCAACAACATCTTCTTTCATGGCTTTAGCGGTAAGAAAAATGATAGGCACTTCTGTATCTATTACCCTAATGTCTTGTGCTAAAGTAAAGCCATCTTTAATCGGCATCATTACGTCCAGCAAGCAAATATCGTATTTGTTGTTTTTAAATCCCTTAAGAGCAATTTCACCATTTGCAAACAAATCGGTGTCATAACCTTTCACTGTCATGTATTCTTTTAGTAAATGACCTAAATTCTGGTCGTCTTCTGCTATTAGTACTTTTGCTTTAATGTCTTTCATAATTTTTGATGTTTATAAGGTAAATAAACTATAAATTCTGATCCTTTATTTAATTCACTGTCAACTTTTATATAACCGCCATGTGCATCGCAAATAAGCTTAACATAGCTTAATCCTAGCCCAAAGCCTTTAACGTTATGAACGTTACCTGTATGTACGCGATAGAATTTTTCGAAAATTCGTTTTTGATCTTCATTGCTTATTCCTAGGCCGTTGTCTTTCACGGTAATATAAATACCGTTTTTATTGTCTTTTGTTGAAATTACTATTTGAGGTTCTTTATCGCAATATTTTAATGCGTTTTCGAGAAGATTTAAAAAAACATTTGATAAATGAACTTCATCGCCTTCAGCAAAAAAATTGGTAGCCTGAAGATTTGTTTTTAAAGTACCATTTTTTTTCTCAACCTGAATTATAAAACTATTTTGAATGTTTGTAATTAAATCATGAATGTCAAGGCTCTCAATTCTAAATTTAAAATTACCTTGTTCAAAAATGGCCATTTGTAAAACTTTTTCGACTTGATAGCCCAATCGTTTACTTTCTTCTTCAATAATTATAGCAATATTATCGTAATTTTTTAAGTCTTGTCCAATCGACTTATCTTTTAGCATTTGCGAAGCAAGTGAAATAGTTGAAATAGGTGTTTTGAACTCGTGTGTCATGTTATTAATAAAGTCGTTCTTCATTTCAGATAACTTTTTCTGTCTTAAAATTATTGCTAAAGTTAATGTATATGAAAAAATTACAATCAAAGTTAGCAAGATACTTGAAACTCCCATATATCCTAATGAAGTAACGATGAATTTATCTTTCTTAGGAAAATAAAGTAATAAATAATTTGGTGCAGAAAACAAATCGTTTGGAAAAAGTTGAGTTTTATAAATATCAGAAATACCGCTTTTAAAGTGATTGGTTGCATAAGCAATTTTATCTTCACTATTTACTATCGCAAATTCATATGAAATATTAACATTTACATTTTTAAGTTCGGCATTAATAATTGCATTAAGTATACCTTTTTCAATTCTTTTAGAAACGTCTTCGTTATAATCTAGAAGTTTATTTACAATTTTTTCTACAAAAAGTGTTTTGTTGGTTAGTTTGCTTTGCAGTTCTTTCCCAATATCAATTTGTGTAACGGTTTTGCAAAAATTCTCGGGTTTACATTTAGAAATAACTTTATTAAACAATACCGAGTCGCCATTTAATATCGTAATTTTTGTGTTTGAATGTAGGTTGTTGTTCTGATTGTAAAGTACAGATTGTCTGGATACAGCAATGCGATTTTTTGCGGAATCTAAAAGAATTGCATTTGGATTATTATATCTGTAAAGTGCGGGAATATTTTTAGTTCCATTATTTAGCGAAAACATTTCGTTATTTATTTCAACAATAGTTTCGCGTTCTTCTGCACGTTTGCAAATTTCAGATAACGCTTGTGTTACTTGCTGATTAAAATGATCTTCTTTTACTTCGTAAGCACTATTTAACCAATATCCTTGCAGAATGATAAGCCCCACAAGCGCAAAAGTCATTATAAAGATTAAAATCCAAATTTGTTTTTTTGGCATAATTACAAAGATAAATGTATATAACAACCTTACGAAAAAGATTAACACTCTTTAACATCGGTTAAAACTCGTTAACTCAAATCAACAGTAAATTTGTACTGTTGAAATTAGTGAAGTTGGTTTTCTTTAGGTTATGTTTTAGGTTAAGGGAAGGAGATGCAAAGCATCTCCTTTTACTTTTTTAATAAATACAGTATTCGGTTATATCCAGATCTGTTGCAAAATTTCTTGCAAAATTTCTTTTTCCTTTTTTCCTTTAATTTCTAATTCGGAGACAGCTAAAATTAATGGTGATTTTATTTTACCTATAATTTCTTTTTTGTGTATTGTTGCAGATTCTGTTCCTGAAATAATCAAAAAATAATCGATGTTGCGGTAAAGTTCAATTAACGGCCCTGTTTTGCTTGAAGTTGAAATTAGAGAATATGTCAAGCTGGTATCTTCAGGTTTAAAGGAAAAGGTCTCAAAAAATTTTACATTTCCACTTATTAATAATTCAATTTGATTGAATAGCCTAAGTTTAAAATGGAGTAAATTGTTTAGTTCATTTGAAATAACAAATCCCTTTTCGCCAGAAACAATGCCAAACACAAAGTAGGGAATGGTATAGTTTACTATTAATTTCTGTGGTTTTTTCTTTGGCATTTGTGTGAAAATATTTACAACTAAAGTAATGATTTTTTATGTTTGCAATGTTCTTTTTTTAATTAAATAATATTATGTAATTAATTTAATCAAATCCTCTATTGACAAATATGGAGAAGAGAAACCAGAGTTAATTAAAATATTTTCAATAGATTCTTTGTTGTGTTTTATTCCTATTAACGTTTTTCCCAAATTCTGAATGTTTTCGTTTGTAGCTAATTGACCAGAAAAAACGACATTTTCTATAAGTCCTTTTTTAACATCAATATTTACTTCAAGCATATTGTCAGTAGTAGATTTAGAAAAGTGATAAGCAGGCGAATACCCGTAATTCCAGTCCCATGTTTTATATTTAGCGTTAACTAAATTATTAATGTTTGCAATATCATTCCCGGTTAGAGTGTATTTTTCGGTTATTCCAAAGCTTATAGTAAGCTTATTTCTTAACAATTCTCTAAATATATTTATAGATATTTTGTTTTCGAGGTGGTTAAAGATATTTGTTACAGTGTTTTTTACTGATTTTATTGCTTTGTCATGATATGTGATAGGGTTGTTATCTACTGCTTTTTCTATTTCTTTAATTGAAGTAGAAAATAACAATGTTCCGTGATGAATTACTTTGTTCTTAAAAATATGAGCGGCTGTTCCAGTAATCTTTTTATCCTCAATAAAAATATTGTTTCTTGGATTTAACGTAGCGTTAATGCCAAGATCAGCAAGTAATTCAATAATTGGTTTTGTAAAATACTGGAAATTGACAATTCTTTCTGCTTTAGCGGTTGTAATAAAAGTAAAATTTAAATTTCCTAAATCGTGGTAAACAGTTCCACCGCCGGAAATCCTTCTAACAACAGGCAAGTTGTTTTTTGTAACAAAATTCTGATTGATTTCGGCAAGCGTGTTTTGGTGTTTGCCAACAATAATAGATGGCGCGTTTTGCCATAGCATAAAGCAATCTTGCGAAAAGTTTTTAAGAATATATTCTTCGCATGCGATATTAAAATAAGGATTTAAATTATCGTTTAAAACCTCAATCATTAACCTTTATTTTAATTTGTTATTAGATTTATGTCTTAATTCATCACGCTTTGTTCGCGCATCAAATTTAGTTATAAATTCTTTTGTTAAATCAACTCCTGTTTGATTTGCGAGACAAATTAATACCCAAAGAACATCGGCCATTTCTTCGCCAATATTGGCGGTTTCATTTTCTTTAAATGAT